>JADGON010000202.1 GCA_017882945.1 Acidimicrobiia bacterium
CACCGAAAGCGGGTTCGCGGGTGGGTCAGATGGTGCTGGCGACGGTCTGGAGGGCGTGGGCGGTGCGGGTGACGATGGTGTCGAGCTCGTCGTCGGTGACGACGAGTGGGGGGC
Organism: Acidimicrobiia bacterium; assembly: GCA_017882945.1. GTDB lineage: Bacteria > Actinomycetota > Acidimicrobiia > IMCC26256 > JAENVU01 > Chersky-806. Next base: position 115 of record JADGON010000202.1, read on the forward strand.
CGATGAGGAACAGGTCGCCGTCGACGCCGTTGGCGCAGCCGGTGCTCGGGTAGACGAGCAGGCCGAGGTCCTTCGCGGCCTTCGTCACGCGCTCGGCGATCCCCGCGGCGCGCGGGAACGGCGCCTTCGTCGCGCGATCGGCAACGAGCTCGACGCCGATGAGAAGGCCGCGGCCGCGCACGTCGCCGACGATCTCGATGCCGCCGAGCGCGTTCCGGACATCAGTGAGCAGGCGTGCGCCGAGCACGCGGCTGCGCTCGACAAGATCGTCGTCGACGAGTCGCTGGAGCACCGCGCGCCCGACCGCCGCGCCGCCCGGATGGTGGGACCAGGTGAAGCCGTGCACGAACCCGCCACGCTCTCGCACCGTGTCGTGCACCTGACCGCTCGCGATCACGAGCCCGAGCGGCCAGTACCCACTCGACGCGCCCTTGCCCGCAACGAGCACGTCGGGATGGACGTCCCAGTGGTCGCAGGCGAACCAGGTGCCCGTGCGGCCGAAGCCGGTCATCACCTCGTCGGCGACGAGGAGCACGCCGTGACGACGGCACACTTCTGCAACCTGCGGCCAGTAGTCGCCGGGTGGGACCGACGCGCCCGTCGTCGCGCCGCCGATCGGCTCGGCGACGAACGCGGCGACGCGCTCCGGCCCGAGTCGGGTGATCGTCTCGCCCAGCACGGCGGCGTGCTCCGAGCCTGACAAGTCGACGCGGTACGGGTAGACGGCGGGAACCCGCTCGGTCAGACCGAGCCACGGGAGGTACGGCGCGCGCAGCGGATCACGGCCGGAGAGGTCGAGGGCGCCGCGGGTGTTGCCGTGGTACGAGCCGTGACGGGCGAGCACGATGTGCCGATCCGGCTCCCCGCGCGCGAGGTGATACGCCCGGGCGAGCTTGGACGCGGTCTCGATCGCCTCGCTGCCCCCGCTGACCGGATACACGCGGGCGTCCGCGACCGGGACCAACGGGGCCAGCTCGGCCGCGTAGGTCTCCAAGACGGAAGTGGTGAATGTCGTCGCGTGCACCGAGTCGACCTGCCGGAGCTGGTGGGCCAGCGCGTCGATGATCACCGGGTCACCGTGGCCGAGGTTGACCGCGATCGCACCCGAGCATGCGTCGAGGTATCGCTTCCCCTCGGCGTCGACGATCTCGCAACCGTGAGCCTCGACCGCGACCGGCAGCCCGACGGCGCGCGAGTAGACGTGCTCGCTCAGGGCGCGACCTCGGCGCAGGCGTCGGCCAGGATCGCGACTGCGGTCTCGGCCTGATCGGGCCGGATCGTGAGTGCCGGCGCGAACCGGACCGCACGCTCGCCGCAGGTCAGGACGAGCAACCCGCGCCGGAAGCACGCCTGTTCGACCTGCGCCGCGATGTCGTGGGTCGGGAAGTCGATCCCGATCATCAGTCCGCGACCGCGCACGTCGGTCAGCAGCGGCTGGCGAGCCTGCAGCTCGCGCAACCGGGTGAACAGCAGGTACCCGACCGACGCGGCATTCGCGGTCAACGAGCCTTCGACGAGATCGAGCGTCGCAATCGCGGCCGCGCACGCGACCGGGTTGCCACCGAACGTCGAGCCGTGCGCGCCGGCGCTCCACTTCATGAGGTCCGAGCGCGCGATGAGCGCGCCCAGTGGCATGCCGCTCGCGATGCCCTTGCCCGAGAGCACGATGTCGGGCTGGATGCGCTCGTGCTCGACCGCCCACAGCTTCCCGGTGCGGCCGATTCCGCTCTGGATCTCGTCCGCGACGAACAGGATCCCGTGGTGGGCGCACAGTCGTTGCAGCCGGGCGAGCCACCCGGCGGGCGGGACGATGTAGCCACCCTCACCCTGGATGGGCTCGACGATCACGGCCGCCACTTCTTCCGGGGTGACGAGGTGGTTGAACAAGACATCCTCGATGTAGCCGTCGGCGCCGTACGGCGCGTGATGCACGCCGGGGAGCAGCGGGCTGTAGCCCTGGCGGTACTTCGCCTTGCTCGCGGTGAGCGACAGGCTGCCGAGACTCCGACCGTGGAACGCGCCGAGGAACGCGATCACGTACTGCCGTCCGGTCGCGTGGCGGGCCAGCTTGATCGAAGCCTCGACGGCTTCCGTCCCCGAGTTGGTGAGGAAGACCTTGCTCTCACCCACGATCGGTGCGCGCGCGACAAGTCGTTCGGACAGCTCGGCGTAGACCGGCGGGTAGAAGTCGCTCGAGCAGTAGTGGATGAGCTGGCCGGCCTGGGTCGAGATCGCGTCGACGACCGCGGGGTGGCAGTGACCGGTGGAGGTGACCGCGATCCCCGCGTTGAAGTCCAGAAAGCGGTTGCCGTCGACGTCCTCGATCACGAGACCCGAGGCGCGTGCCGGCACCAGCGGATAGACCCGGCCCATCGACGGGCTCGTCACGCGCTCATCGCGCTCGATCCATCCCCTTGCGTTCGGCCCGGGCAGTTCAGTGACGAGCACCGGCGCCGTCGCCTCCCCCAGGTCCGTGCCGGAGACCTTGGTCATGCACCCACCACCGTTCGGCTCTGCTCGCGAAGGTATTGCTGCACGTAGTACGGGCCCCCGCCCGCCTTGCCGTTCGTCCCGGAACCCTTCCAACCACCGAACGGCTGCACCCCGGGCCACGCGCCGGTGGTCGCGCCGGCCGGCCGGTTGATGTAGACGACACCCGCCTCGATCCGGTTCAGGAACTCGTCGACCTCGGAGGGCTCGGTACTGAACATTCCCGCGGTGAGACCCAACGGAGTGTCGTTCGCGAGGGTGAATGCCTCATCGAGCGAGTCGACGGCGGCCACCGCGATGAGCGGCACGAAAAGCTCGGTGGTCCAGGTCAACGAGTCGCGCGGCACCTCGATGACGGTCGGGGGAAGGTACGTGCCGCGAGCGAGCGCGCCATCGGTCAGGCGCTCACCACCGCAGTGCACCTTGCCGCGAGCGCGTGCTTCGGCGACCACGCGGTTGAAGCGCTCGACGGCCGCGTCGTCGATCACCGGACCCATGTACGTGTCGCGCGCCAACGGGTCTCCGACGACCATTCCCCGGGCCTGCCCGACGAGGCGCTCGATGAACTCCGCCGCGACCGGGCGTTCGACGTACGCGCGCGAAGCCGCAGAGCACTTCTGGCCGCTGAGCCCGAACGCCGAGCGCGCGGTGCCCTGCGCAGCGAGGTCGAGATTCGCGTGCCGGCTGATGATCACCGGGTTCTTGCCACCCATCTCACAGATCGTCGGCTTCGGGTGCTCGCGGGTGAAGCTCCGGTAGATCTCCATGCCGACTTCGTACGAGCCGGTGAACGTGATCCCGTCGACGTCCGGGTTCGTCACCAGCGCGTGGCCCACCGTCTCGCCCGGACCGGTCACCACGTGCAGCACACCAGCCGGGACGCCCGCTTCCCAGAGGATCTGACCCGTCAACAGGCCGGTGAACACGCCCTGTTCGCTCGGCTTGAGGACGACGGTGTTGCCGGCGACGAGCGCGGCGCCCATCGGCCCGGCCGACAGCGCCATCGGGAAGTTGAACGGGCTGATCACCGCCCACACGCCGTAGGGGCGCATGATGTCCGAGGTCTCCTCGACCGGGTTGAGCCGCCCCATCGGGAGCGCGAACCCGTCGTGCTCGGTCATCTGGTGGCAGTAGTAGCGGATCAGGTCGGCGGACTCCTCGACGTCGCCGAGCGCCTCGAGCCGGTTCTTGCCGACTTCCATCGCCATCAGCGCGGCGAGCTCGGCCCGATGCTCGCTGATCTGGTCGGCCGCGCGCTCGAGGATCTCGACGCGCGCCTGCCACGGTGTCGCCGCCCACTCGGGTGCGGCGCGGCGTGCGGCGGAGGCCGCGTCACGCACGTCGTCCTCGGTCGCATTCGCGAACCGCCCGATGACGATGTCACGGTCGCTCGGTGACCGTTCCTCGAAGAACGTGCCGTCACCGCTGCGCTTCTCGCCGTCGACCGTGAAGTGGTGGTCCTCGCCCAGCCACGTGCGCGCGATCTCGATGCCGTGGTCGTACGCGACGTGGAGCTCGTCATTGTCGGCCGAGAGGGTGGCATAGGTGACTCGGAAGGCCATGCGATCACGCTCCTCGGAGGGGCCAGCGCGGTGAGGTGCTGCGGGGTGGGAACAGCGTGGCCCGCACGTGCAGCAGGTTGGGTACGCCTGACGCTACGGCTTCGGCGAGCGCGGCCTGGTAGTCCTCGCCCACGCCAACCACGCTGCGCGCGGCGATCCCGAACCCGCGGGCCACTGCGGCGAAGTCGGGAGTCGTCAGCTCGGTGCCGAGATCGGCATCCGGGTCGTGGCCGTAGCGGAGCATGCCGTAGCCCCCGTCGTCGACGACGACCGCGGTCAGCGGGAGCCGCTCCTGCGCCGCAGTCGCGAGCTCGCCGATCGCGAAGAGCATCCCGCCGTCACCGCTCACCGAGACGACGGGCCGGTGCTCGGCTTGGAATGCAGCAGCCGCGCCGATTGCCGCGGGGAACGCGTAGCCGAGCGTGCCCCAGCCCATCGGGTAGTGGAGCGATCGCGGGGTGCGCACTCGGAAGTGACCCGCGAGCCAGTAGCCGGGGATGCACATGTCGGCGAAGACGAGTGCTCCGGCGGGAAGCGCGGCTTCGGTACGCTCGAGGAACTCGATCGACTCCGCCGTCTCGGGGGCGGCGCGCAGCTCGTCGCGCAACGTCGCGACGAGCGCGGCGAGGTCACCGGCCCACGGCTCGCGTGGCGCGACCGCCTGGGCGATCAGATCGGTGATCCGCGCGTCGGCGGTGAGGACGGCGTCCATCGAGTAGTTCTTGGTCGCATCGGCGGGGTCGACATTGATCGCGACGCGGCGCCCGGGGAGCGGAAGACGCCAGGCCATCGTGGTCATCGCGTCGAGATCGCTGCCGATGACGATGGCAAGGTCCGCTCGCTCGATGAGGTCGATCACCGGCGGTTCGTGCGGCGGCGCGCCAACGAGCAGCGGATGGTCTGCGGAGAGCACGCCCCGCGCCTGATAGGTGGTCACGACCGGTGCGCCCAGCCGAGTCGCGAGCGCGGCAATCCCGTCGCCGGCGTCACGCGTGCCTCCACCGATCCACAACAACGGTCGTTCGGAGGTGGCGATCGCGTCGAGCGAGGGTTGCATGTCGCTGATGCCGGCTGTCCACTCACCGGGCGGGTCTTCGACGAGCGGTGCCGGTGCGTCGAGGAGATCGGTCGGGATGCCGACGTACACCGGTCCGGAGGGAGCCGACCGGGCAAGCGTCGCGGCCGCGATCACCGCAGTGGCGATCCCCTCGGCGTCCGCCACCTCGATCGTCGACTTGGTGACGGCGACGAACATCGCGGCCTGGGCGATGCTCTCGTGCAGCACGCCGCGGTACACACCCGGCCGGCGCTGTGTCGTCGGGATGTCGGTTGCGATCACGACGACGGGGGAGTGCGACGCCCACGCTTCGCCGACCGCGCCGACGGTGTTGGCTGCGCCCGGTCCGGTCGTGGTGAGCGCGACACCGAGCTTCCCGGTTGCGCGCGCGTACCCGTCCGCCGCGTAGACGGTTCCCTGCTCGTGGCGCGATCCCACGATGCGGGTGCCGGCGTCGTGCAGCGCCGGCCACAGCGCGAGGTTGTGCACGCCGGGGAGACCGAACGCGACCTCGACGCCGAGCGACTTCAGGGTGAAGGCGACGGAGTGCGCGCCCGTCGCAGACCCGTTGGTCACTCGCCGCCCTCCACCGGGGGACGGTTGTCGATCTGGGCTCGCTGCAGCCGGCCCGAGTAGTCGACGTACACGCTCTTGTTCTCGCTGAACTGCTCGATCCCGCGCCGCCCGGCCTCGCGGTAGCCGTTGCCGGTGTGCTTCGTGCCGCCGAACGGCAGGTGGATCTCCGCACCGATGGTCGGCGCGTTCACGTAGACGATGCCCGTGTTGATCTGGTCCACCGCCTGGAGCGCGGGCGCGATCGCGGCCGTGTAGATCGCGGCCGAGAGCCCGTACTCGCTCTCGTTCACGACGTCGATCGCCTCGTCGAGCGAGTCGACTTCGATGACCGAGAGGACCGGCCCGAAGACCTCCTCGCGCGCGATGCGGTGGGTCCGCTCGACGCCACGGAGGATCGTCGGCGCGTAGAAGGCCCCTCCCTCGCAACCGTCCAGCTCCACGATGGTCGCGCCGGTCGTTGCCTGGGCGCCTTCGTCCAACGCGGCTCGTACCATTCCGTCGATGCGCTCGGCCGAGTGGAGGTCGATGACCGGCCCCACGTCGGTGGTCGGATCGGTGGGGTCACCCAGCTGGAGCGCCGCGGCGCGCACGGTGAGCGCGGCGACGAGCTCGTCGGCGACATCGCGGTGCACGACGAGCCGCGAGGTCGAGGTGCAACGTTGTCCGGCGGTGCCGAACGCACCGAACAGCGCGCCATCGGTGGCAAGCGCGAGGTCCGCGTCGGGGAGAACGATCATCGCGTTCTTCCCACCGAGCTCGAGGCTGACGAGCCGGGGACCGGTCGCCATGGCTGCGGCGGCGACCGCGCGCCCCGTCGGCACCGAGCCGGTGAAGCTCACGGCGCGGACGCCGGGGTGCACGACGAGCGCCTGGCCCGGGTCGGCGTGACCGTGGACGAGGTTCACGAGACCCTCGGGAACGCCCGCCTCCAGAAGCGCCGCGACGAACTCCTCCGCGCACGTGGGCGCGTGCTCGGACGGCTTGAGCACGATGCCGTTGCCCGCCAGCAACGCGGGGAAGCACTTCCACGAAGGAATCGCGACCGGGAAGTTCCACGGCGTGATCATCCCGACCACACCGACCGGCTGGCGCGTCGTCCATCCCATCTTGTTCGGCAGCTCGGACGGCATCGTCTCGCCCCACGCGGCGCGGCCCAACCCCGCGACGTAGTGCGCCATGTCGATGGCTTCCTGTACGTCGCCGCCGGCCTCGATCAGGATCTTTCCCGCTTCGCGCGCGACGAGGGTGGAGAAGTCGGTCTTGCGCGCCGCGAGGATCGCGCCGCACTTGTCGATCACCTCGGCCCGGGCCGGCGTCGGGACCCGCGCCCACTCCTGCTGTGCCTCGGTCGCGCGCTCCACCGCAGTGTCGACGTCCGCTGCGGTGCCCTCGGGGTAGGTGCCCAGGACCTCGCTCGGACGGGCGGGGTTCACGCTCGTGAAGGTCGTGCCCATCGCGGTCTCCTCGGGGGCCGTCGGGGAATGACTGGCCCGCCTGCATTCTGGTCTACCCATTCCACCGTCCGTTGTTGCGTTTCCGGCGGTAATCGCCGGAAACGCAACCAACGAGGGGTGCTCAGGGAGCGGTGAGGGCGGACTGGGCCCGGGCGAGCAGGTGCTGCAGGTGCAGTCCCCGGGCCGCGTCGCACGGGTGCGAACCACCGGCGGCCACCGCCGCGAAGTCGGCGCGCAGGTTCGCGAAGACGAGGTCGCGCGAATCCGATCGGCCGTCGACCGCGAGCGACCCCTGGTCGCTGAAGATCTCGACCTCGGTGCGGCTCGGGGTGATCGCGGCGCTGCAGGAGATGGACACCTCGCTCACCGCGCCGCGCTCGTGATCCGCGAGCAGGCCGATCCATCCGTGCTGGTTCTCGTGTGCCCGCATGCCGACGATCGGCCCGAGCGCGGCATCGACGAGATCGAGGATGTGCGGTCCGACGTCGATGAGGGCGCCATGCTCGGCCCGCCAACCGGACCCGGCGAATGGTCCGCCGAGAAAGGCGCCGGAGAGGAAGCACCCGCGTCCCGCGGTGGCCGGGAACGTTGCCGCGTCGTTCAGGAACTCCCGCACCTTCGGCGCGAAGCGATAGGTGAGCACCATCACCGAGCCGACATTCGCGTTGTCGACCGCTTCCACGATCCGCTCGGCTCCGGCGACATCGAGCCCGAGCGGCTTCTCGAGCATCACCGCCTTCCCTGCACGCGCCGCGCGCACCGCGAGCTCGGGCTGGACGCTCGGGGGCACCGCGAACGTCACGGCCTCGCACGCGTCGAGCAGCGCGTCGAACGAAGCGAAGGACGGAACGCCGTGTTCGGCAGCCAGCGATCGGGCGGAACCCTCGGTGCGCGACCACACCCCGGCCAGTCGCGTCTCCGGGCCCGCCGCGATCATCGGCGCGTGCACACTTCGCGCCCACGGTCCCGCCCCTGCCACCCCGACCACCAACGGCTCACTCACCGGCACTCACCAGTCGCCGACTCCCCACGGATCCTGCCGCTGTCTGTCCCGTACGGGTCCCCTGGGGAACGAAAGCGGGCAAACGCACGGAGGGTCGAGAGGTGGCGGGGCCGCGGGGTCATGGGAGGGTGAGGGTGGCGCGGGTGGTGCCGGCGCGGGAGTGGCGCACGGTGACGGTGATCGTCGTACCGGCCGCCGCGTGGACGACCCACTCGGCCTTGGCGCGGTCCTCGGTCGAGTCGAAGCCGCCGTCGAACATCGCGAGCATCTGGCGGGCGCGGGCGTGACCTGCGAGCTGACCGAGCTCCTGGCGGGGGTCGCCGAGAACGAGTGACGCGCCGTCCGGCAGCTCGATCTCCGCCTCGACCGGGCGCACGGCCTTGCGTTCCAGCGCCTTCGCGCTGACGTTCGTCGGCAGCCAGCCGGTGTTCTCGACGACGAGCCGCAACCGCCAGAGCCCGTTGCCCAAAGGGTCGGCGGTGAATGCCCGCACCGCGAGGAGCGGTGACGCGAGCTGGTGCGCGACGGCCCACTCGCTGTGTGGCGCGACCTCCGCGGCCATGAGCGAGGGCGGCGCGTTGGTCCACGTGCGAAAGAAGTCCCAGCCGCCGATCTCGACCCGACCGAGCTGTGGGTGGTCGAACGGGTACCAGTCCACGAACCCCGCGCCGTCGAGCGTCTCGTCGTTCCATCGCAGGAGCCGGAGATCGTCCTCGACGGGGTGCTCGTCGAACCAGTCGATGTACTTGAAGTCGGTGATCCCCGCCGCCGTGATCGGGCTCCAGAACTCCGTCGTCCACGAGAAGATCCCGAGATGGTCATAGGCCCACTCGTCGCTCGCGCCGGTGATCGATGTCTTCGGGTCGTACTTGAAGTCGTGGAAGACCGAGACGGCCTGGTAGCCGGTGATCTCCGTCGCGCGCTTGCCGAGCGCCTGGTACGAGCGCAAGTCCGCGGTGGGGTAGTGATCGTCCGGGTAGCCGCCGTACGGACGGAGGATCACACCGCTGAACGTGTGATAGGCGATGTAGGCGCAGATGTTCGGGCGTGCGACCACCGTCTCGACGAGCGTGCGCACCTCGGGCTCCGAGGTGGGGAACGGCCCCGCGCCCTGTTGGGATCCCTCGGGGAGCCACTCCTGGGGGAAGTTGCGGTTGAGGTCCAGGCTCCTCTGCTCGGGCGCGATCGGGACGAGCACACCGTCGTACTCGTGGATCGTCCCTTCGGGGAGCAGGCGGTAGTACTCGCCGGGCCCATCTTCGTCGAGCGCGCGCGGCACGAGCAGTCGCGCGTCGTCGGGATGGATCTTCCAGGCCCCGTTGGCGTCGGCAACGCGCATGGTGAGCACGCGGCCGTCGCCATCGATGTCCTGCTCGACGAGGCCGGGCTGCTGGTCCGGGCGCGGGTAGATGCGGGTGCTGGACCGCAGGAACTTCGGCGGATCGGCCAGCGCCATCTCGACGCCGTCCGGGTTGAGCCGGGGGATGACGTAGAAGCACCGGGTATCGAGCGCGCGTGTCACCGCGTCGTCGGTGCCAAAGCCGGTGACGAGGTGGTGGATGAGATGCAGTGCCGCGGTCGACGCGGTGATCTCGGTCGCGTGGATGTTCGCCTCGACGAACAGCGCCGGCTTCTCGTCGTGCGGACCGGTCGCGCGGTTCGTGATCGTCGCGAGCCAGATGTCGCGGCCTTCGTGCGACTGCCCGGCGGTCACCACTTCGAGCAGGTCGGGGTGGGCAGCCGCGAGGCCGTGGATCGCGTCGGTCAGCTCGGCGTACGGGTAGAGGTGGTCGAAGGTCAGGTCGGTCATCGACTCCGAGGCTAGGCCGGGAGCACGACCGCAGCGCTCGGGTCGAGTCCGAGCCCGACGTTCTCGCCGACGTCCGGCGGCGTCTCGGCCGCGACCTCGAGTGGTCCGAGGTCGGTCTCGACCCGCACGAGGAAGTGGTCTCGCCGGAACGTGCTGCCGGAGACGTGACCCCGCACCGGTCCGTCAGGGTCGAGTCGCAGCGCGTCCGGTCGCGCCGCCACCCGGACGCGTCCGCCGGAATCGCCGGGCGCGAGGGACCGGGGCAGCGGGCCCCACGCGCAGCGGACCCCGTCGGCGTCCACGGTCGCGTCGACCACGTTGGCGAACCCGAGGAAGCGGGCGGCGAACTCGGTCGCCGGGTGGCTCCAGACCTCTTGCGGCGCGCCGATCTGCTCGATCGTCCCGGACCGCATGATCACCACGCGATCGGCGAGCGCGAACGCCTCGTCCTGGTCGTGGGTGACGAACAGCGCGGTCACCCCGAGCGAGACGAAGAGGGTGCGGAGCTCGGACGCCAGCCGTTCTCGAAGCTCCCGGTCGAGTGATCCGAGTGGTTCGTCGAGCATGAGCAGCCGCGGGTCCGGTGCGAGTGCGCGGGCGAGCGCGACACGTTGTTGCTCGCCACCGGACAGCTCGCGCACGCGCCGGTGCTCGAAGCCGGCGAGGCCGACCCGGGCAAGCGCGGCGCGTGCACCCGCGTCGACCTCAGCCGTCGCCCGGCGTTGCATGCGCAACCCGAACGCAACGTTGCCGATCACGTCGCGATGCGGGAACAACGCGTGGTCCTGGAACATGAGCCCGAACTGCCGACGGTGCGGTGCGACACCGGCGAGATCCTCACCGTCCCAGCTCACGCGGCCGGCGAGCGGCAGCTCCAGGCCGGCGGTCGCACGGAGGAGCGTGCTCTTGCCGCTGCCACTGGGCCCGAGCACGCACACCACCTCGTGGTCGGCCACGGTGAGGTCGACCCCATCGAGGGCCACGGCGTCGCCGTACTGGACGCGGAGCTGTTCGATCTCGAGCATCAGAACTCGCCGACGTCGCGCACGCGGAGCCGTTCGATCACGAGCACGGAAGCAGCCGTCAGCACCATGAGGATCGTGCTCGCAGCCATGGCCTGGTCGAAGCTCGCCGCGCCGGGGCGACCGAGCAGGCGGTAGATGGCAACCGGGAGCGTCGTGGTCTCGGGCCGCACGATGAACAAGGTGGCGCCGAACTCGCCGAGCGAGATGGCGAACGCGAAGCCGGCAGCCACGAGTGCGGCACGCGCCGCGATGCGGAGATCGACCTCCATCCAGACCCGTCTCGGGGCGGCGCCGAGCATTGCCGCCGCCTCGCGCAGGCGCGGATCGATCGACTGCAGGACCGGCAACATCACGCGCACGACGAAGGGGATCGCGATGAGCGCGTGCGCGATCGGGATGATGGCCGGCGACGTTCGGAGGTCGAGGGGTGGCGAGTCGAGCGCGATGAGGAAGCCGAAGCCAACCGTGACCGCGGAGACACCGAGCGGCAGCATCACCAGAGCGTCGAGCAGCCACGCGCTCCGCCGCTTGCTGCGGTGCGCTTGTGCGAGTGCGAACGCGGCCGCGCCACCGACGAGGAGTGCGAGCACCGTGGCGATCGACGCGTACCGCAGTGACGTCCAGACGGCCTGGATCGGCGCGTCGAGGAACCCGCTGCCGGGATGGGTGAGCTGGCGGTAGGCGTCGAGACCCGGCGCGAACGACCGCAGCACGAGGACCGCGATCGGAGCTCCGAGGAGCAGCGCCATCAACCCGAGGTTGGCGGCGAGGAACGCGCGGGCACCGGCGGTCCGTGGCGGCTTGGTCACCTCGCTCGCGGCACGGAGGCCCAGCGCCGCGCTGCGGCGGCCCCGGGCCCAGCTCCCGACGCTGAGCGCAGCGAGCACCGCGGCGAGCTGGACCACCGCGAGTGCGGCCGCGACCGGCAGGTTCAACAGCTGCGCGGTCTGGCGGTAGATCTCGGTCTCGAGGGTGGCGTACCGGGGCCCTCCGAGCACGAGGATCACCCCGAACGACGTGAAGCAGAAGAGGAACACGATCGAAGCTGCGGCGATGATCGCGGGCCGGAGTGCGGGGAGCGTCACGCCCACGAACGTGCGCCAACGATTCGCACCGAGCATCTGCGCCGCCTCTTCCGGCCTCGAGTCGAGATGGCCCCAGAGCCCCCCGACGGTGCGCACGACGACCGCGTAGTTGAAGAAGATGTGGGCCAGGAGGATGGCGCCGACCGACCCGGTGATCCCGAGCGCGCTGAACGCCGCGCCCACAACGATCGTGGGGAGCACGAACGGAACCGTCACCAACGCGCGCACGAGCGCACGACCGCGGAAGCGGTAGCGGCTGAGCACGAAGGCCCCTGGGATCCCGAGCGCGACGGTCAGGATCGTCGACAGCGCGGCCTGCCAGACCGTGAACCAAGCCACGTGGCGCAGCCCCGGGTCCGTGAGGACGCTTCCGAGCGGATCGAGATCGAGCGCGCCACGGGGCACGAGGCCACGTCCGATGATCGCCGCGACCGGGTACAGGAAGAACACCGCAAGGAACACCACCGGCACCGCGATGATGGCGATGCGCACGCTCCGGGCGAGGATGCGTTGCGAGCGCGCGGCGATCGTGCTCGCGGTCACCGCAACACGGTGGTGGTCCATTGCGAGATCCAGGCGTCGCGCCGAGCACCGATCTCGGCCGACGGCAGGGTGAGCGGCTTGGCCGGGACCGCGGCGTACTTGGTGAAGACGCCCGGGAGGGGCGTACCGGTGCGGGCGGGGAACACGAACATCTGCAGCGGGATGTCAGCCTGGAACTTCTCGCTCAGCATGAAGTCGACGAGCTTCCGCGCGGCAGCCGCATGCTGGGCCCCCTTCAGCACTCCGGCGAACTCGAC
>JADGON010000203.1 GCA_017882945.1 Acidimicrobiia bacterium
CGACATCGAGGAGCCGCCGAAGAAGACGCGGCCCAAGGGTGCAGCGGTCCGGATCCGGTTCGACAACGGCCGCGCACTGCTGGTGCGCGAGCACGGTCACGAGCGCAAGGCCGCGTGGTGGGTGCTCTCGCCCGGCGACGAGGGCCCGCTCGAGCGGCTCGGACCCGAACCGGGCTCGGACGAGTTCGCCGAGCTGGTGCTTCACGGCGTGGACAAGCGGCGCATCCACACGATCCTGCGCGATCAGCGAACCGTGTCGGGCATCGGTCGGGGCTATGCGAACGACGCGCTCCACCGCGCGCACGTGTCGCCGTACGCGACGCTCGCATCGCTCAGCGACACCGAGCGGCGGAGGCTGCTCGACGCGATCCTCGTCACCCTCGCCGACGCGCTCGAACAGGAGCGCCAACGAACCGGTGGTCTGTCAGAGCCGAAGCTCGGCGACCGCTTCCGCGTGCACAATCGTGCGGGGACGCCATGTCCCGAATGCGGCGATGGACTCCGGCGGGTCTCGTACGAGTCCTACGAGGTCACGTACTGCCCCACCTGCCAGACGGGCGGCAAGGTGCTGGCCGATCGTCGCCTCTCACGCTTGGTGAAGTGATCGCCGGAGCCCCGGAAGCGGGATGTTGGACCACGGCGGTGGCCGTCTGGTCGAGCAGCCACCGCCGGGTCTCGGCTTGGAAGTATCGGCGGACGCGCGCACGGCTTGAGCGGCGTTCCGTAGAGTTGGCCGTGTGAGGAGCCCCATCCTGCTCGGATCCATCCCGAGTCCGAGCGACAACATCATCCATCTCGGTCCCATCCCGCTGCACATGTACGGGCTGATGCTGGCGATCGGCGTGCTGGTCGCGGTCAAGGTCGCCGAGGTCCGCTGGGTGCGCCGCGGTCACCCCGCCAAGGAGCTCTCGGACATCGTCGTCTGGGTCGTGATCGCGGGAGTCATCGGCGCTCGCGTGTACCACGTGGTCACCGACTACGAGCTCTTCACCCACGACTGGCTCAAGGCGTTCAAGATCTGGGAAGGCGGCCTCGGCATCTGGGGCGCCGTCGTCGGCGGCGCGATCGCCGCGGTGGTCCTGGCCCGGCGCCGGCACCTCGATCTCGGGGACCTGTTCGACTGCATCGCACCCGGCCTGGTGTTCGCGCAGGCAATCGGACGCTGGGGCAACTGGTTCAACCAGGAGCTGTTCGGCGCGCCGACGACGTTGCCGTGGGGGCTCGAGATCGATCCCTCGAAGCGGCCGAGCGGATACGGCCAGTACGCGACGTTCCAGCCCACGTTCCTCTACGAGTCGTTGTACTGCCTCGCGCTCGGGCTCGCGCTCATCTGGATCGACCACCACGTCAAGCTCAAGAAGTTCCAGCTCTTCGCGTTGTACTGCATGGGCTACACCGCGGCGCGCTTCGTGTTCGAGGAGATGCGCATCGACCCGGCGCACGTGATCGGTCCGCTGCGGTTGAACGCGTGGGTGAGCATCGCCGTGTTCCTCGTGGCGTTCGCCTGGTACCTCTGGCTCGGCCGGCACGGGGAGCCGGTAGTCCGCCCCGATGCAACCGGCCAAGATGTCGGCGATGTTTCTCCCTCTGGCTTGAAGCCGGACTCCGCGTAGGCTGCACTCCGGCCCGTTCGAGGCCCCGAACGTACCGACCAGGAGAGACGCCCCGTGACCGCTTCCGCTCCTCCCCCTGCGCCGCCGCTGTCCGCGATCGCCCGTGCCGTCAACGTCTCGAAGATCTACGGCAGCGGCGAAGCCGAAGTGCGCGCGCTCGACAACATCAGCGTGGAGTTCGGTACGTCGCAGTTCACCGCGATCATGGGACCGTCAGGTTCCGGGAAGTCGACGTTGCTGCACTGCCTGGCCGGGCTCGACCGGGTGACCAGTGGCCAGATCTACCTGGGGGACATCGACCTCAGTGGTTGCAGCGAGAAGGAGCTCACGCTCATCCGGCGTGACCGCATCGGGTTCGTCTTCCAGGCCTACAACCTCATCCCGACACTCAACGCGGCGGAGAACATCACGCTGCCGATGGCGCTGGCCGGCAAGAAGCCGGAGCCGGCCTGGTACGAGCAGATCGTGCGGACGGTCAGGTTGGCGGACCGTTTGAAGCACCGACCGAACGAGCTCTCGGGTGGTCAGCAGCAGCGTGTCGCTGTCGCGCGTGCTCTCGTCTCCCGCCCGGACCTCATGTTCGCGGACGAGCCGACCGGGAACCTGGACTCGAAGAGCGGGGCGGAGATCCTCTCGTTCATGCAGGGCGCGGTGCGCGACCTGCACCAGACGATCGTGATGGTCACCCACGACCCGAATGCTGCCGGTTACGCGGACCGCGTGGTATTCCTCGCCGACGGCAAGATCGTCGACGAGATGCTCCAGCCCACGGCCGATAGCGTCCTCGATCGCATGAAGAGCCTGGGGGAGTAACCCCCATGTGGAAGGTCACGATCAAGGGCATCCTTGCCCACAAGATCCGCTTCCTCCTCACCGGTGTGGCGGTGATCCTCGGAGTCTCGTTCATCGCCGGGACGCTCGTGCTCACCGCGACGATCAACAAGACCTTCGACGGGCTGTTCACGAACATCTACGCGAACACCGACGCCGCGGTGCGTCAGAAGGCGCAGTTCAACGTGGCCTTCGGCGCCGGACGCGGCCGGCTCGACGATTCCGTGATCCCGGTGGTGCGCACGACCTCCGGGGTCTCCGAAGCCGCGGGGATCATCCAGGGCCTCGCGCAGCTGATCGACAAGAAGAACGAAGCGCTGAACAAGGGGCAGGGCGCTCCGGCACTGGGGTTCGCCTGGATCAAGGAGCGCGACCTCAGCTCGTTCCACCTCACAAACGTCAAGGGCGAGAAGGAAAGCAGGGCGCCGGTCGCGCCGAACGAGATCGTGATCGACAAGCACACGGCCGACAAGACGAAGTACAAGGTCGGGGACACGATCCCCGTCCTCACCAAGAACGGGCGTGCCAACTACCAACTGGTCGGGATCGCCAAGTTCGGCAATGCCGACAGCCTGCTCGGCGCGACCGCGGTGATCTTCACCCATGACACCGCAGCCAAGGTCCTCGGCCAGCCCGGCAAGGTCGACGAGATCCTCGTCAAAGCCGACTCCGGGGTGTCACAGGCGCAGGTGGTCCGCAACATCAAGAAGTCCCTCGCCGGCCGGAAGAACGTCGAGGTGCTCACGGGAGCGCAGATCACCAAGGAGAACCAGAACGACATCAAGACCGCGCTCGGCTTCTTCAACACCTTCCTGTTGGTCTTCGGGGTGATTGCACTCCTCGTCGGCTCGTTCATCATCTTCAACACCTTCTCGATCATCGTCGCCCAGCGCAGTCGGGAAATGGCGCTGCTGCGGGCGATCGGAGCGAAGAGCGGCCAGGTCGTCCGGTCGGTGCTGTTCGAAGCCGCGCTCGTGGGCGTGGTCGCGTCCGTCATCGGCTTCGTGGCCGGTGTCCTGCTCGCGGTGCTGCTGAAAGGCCTGCTCGCGGCGTTGGGTGTCGACATCCCGGCGAGCGGAATCACGATTCCCACGAACGCGCTCGTCTGGTCGTTCATCGTGGGCATGGGAGTGACGGTCATCGCCGCGGTGTTCCCCGCGATCCGCGCGTCCCGGATCCCACCCATCGCCGCCCTCCAACAGGTCGGTGCCGATCAGTCGGCCGGCTCGTGGAAGCGGATCGTCGCGGGGCTGCTCGTGACCGGCATCGGGATCGCGTTCCTGCTGTCGGGCTTGTTCGGCGGGGGCGGCAACGCGCTCCAGTCGGTCGGGTTCGGAGCGTTCGTCATCTTCATCGGGATTGCCGTGCTCGGCCCGACGATCGCGCGGCCGATCAGCGCGGTGCTGGGGTGGCCGATCCGCCGGGTGAAGGGCATCACCGGGCTGCTCGCGGAAGAGAACGCGAAACGGAACCCGAAGCGCACCTCCGCGACCGCGGCCGCGCTGATGATCGGTGTCGCGCTCGTGGCGCTGATCACCGTGTTCGGAGCATCGGCAAGCGCGTCTGTCAACGCGACGATCGACAAGTCGATGAAGGCCGACTACATCATCACGACCGAGGGGTTCGGGAACGGAACGCTGCCCCGGACCCTCGAGCCGCAGCTCCGGAAGACACCCGGCGTGACTCTTGTCTCGGGCGTGCAGAGCGGCTTCGTGAAGATCAAGGGCAGCGTCACCAACGCGCTCGGTGTCGATCCCAAGGTCGTCGGCTCGTTGTTCGACCTCGAGGTCTCACAGGGCGACCTCCAGGCACTGCAGCTCGACGGGCTCGCCGTGTCCAAGACCAAGGCCGACGACGAGAACCTGAAGGTCGGTCAGAAGGTCACGGTCCAGTTCGCGCAGACCGGGCGAAGGATCTTCACGGTGCAGGCGATCTACGACCAGACCGCGGTTCCGAGCTACGTCATCAGCAGCGCCGCGTTCAAGCAGAACTTCCCGGACGTGTTCGACGCGCAGATCTACCTCAAGACCGAAGGCGGTCCGACCCCGCAGAACCGGGCGGCAATCGAGAAGACGATGAAGACCTACCCGAGCGGCAAGGTGCAGGACCAGGCTCAATTCAAGGCGGCGCAGTCGAAGCAGATCAACCAGCTTCTCAACCTGGTGAAGGCGCTCCTGCTCTTTGCGATCTTCATCGCCCTCTTCGGCATCGCGAACACGCTGGGTCTCTCGATCATCGAACGCACCCGTGAGCTCGGGCTCATGCGCGCGGTGGGGATGACCCGGAGGCAGGTGCGCTCGCTCGTCCGGTGGGAAGCCGTGATCATCGCCCTGCTCGGCGCGTTCCTCGGGATCGTGATCGGGGTCGGCTTCGGCTGGGCGCTGGTCAAGGCGTTGAGCAGTCAGGGCATCAAGGTGTTCGAGGCGGCGCCGGACCAGCTCATCTTGATCTTCGTGTTCGCGGCCATCTTCGGCGTGGTCGCGGCGATCTGGCCGGCGCGCAAGGCGTCGAAGCTCGACGTGCTCCAATCCATCTCGACCGAGTAGCGAAACCGGTCAGGCGTACGGATCCCAGGCGCTCACACCTGTGCCCAGCGCCTCGACCACGCGCGCGCGGAGCTGCTCCGGTGCGATCGCGCTGGTCGCGTCCGGGCCGGCCCCGACCAGGTGGAGCGCCGGCGCGATCGCGCCGACCCCGTCGAACGTCCATGTGGCGTCGCCGGGCTCGAGCGCGCTGAGCTCGACGGCGAGCGGAGCGAGGTCGATGCGGCCGGGTGGGCGGCGGGTCAGGTAGCGGACCCAGGTCTCGTAGCGGTACTGGAGCTCGTAGCGGTGACCGTGGACCACGAGCAGGCGGAAGCGGTCGGTCGCGTTGTTCACTGCGGTCGGGTGCACCGCTTCGCGCATCGAGACCGTGAACCGGTGGACCGTGCGCGTCGCCCAGTCCTCGGGAACGGTGACGACGGCCAGGTCGAGGTCCTCGACTTCTTCGATCGTCACCACGCCGGACGCGATCGCGTCTTCGCTCGCTCGGAGATGTGCGTCTTCTTCGGCCCAGAGGTCTTCGAACCGCTCGGGATGGTCCAGCAGCTCCGGCACGCGGTCGAGGAGCACGGCATACGGGTCGTCGCCCGCGGCTTCCGGCGCCTCGGCGAGCCGGGCGACCGTCCACGAGATGCGCGCGCTGTCACGATCCTCGTAGGTCCCGAAGTCACCGGCTCGAGCGACGTCGACTGCTCGTTCGCGTCGCGACTGCGCGCCTTCGGGGTCCACGAGTGCGTACACGCTCATGAGCCCGTCCTGGTCGAAGTGGTTGTTCGAGACCACGTCGGCGGGGACGTGCAGCTCGGGACGGTCGAGGTAGTGGAACGCGATCTGCGCGGAGAGATCGTCGCGGAGTGCCACCGGGGTGTCGCTGTTCGGCCAGTGCGACAGCACGAGCAGCGAGTCGGCGTGCGCGGAGCCGTCGACGACGATGCTCGGAACGCCGTCCAGCTCGTCGTAGGCCAGGTACCGCACACCTTCTCCACTCTTCGCCCTGCGGGGCGGGCCGCTCGACCACACTCCGCTCGCCATCGGAGGCAAGCACCGGTGTCGCCGCTGCGTTCCGCTACTTGCCGTGCTCCTCGTGGACGCGGGCGTCCTTGTCCGCGATCGTCGCCGCGAGCGTCGCCTGAAACTCCTCCATCCGGGCGCGGAGCTGGTCGTCCGACACAGCCAGGATGCGCACCGCGAGCAGGCCCGCGTTGAAGGCGTTGCCGACCGCCACCGCCGCGACGGGGATCCCGGCGGGCATCTGCACGATCGAGAGCAGGGAGTCCAGCCCGTCGAGGTACTTGAGTGGCACAGGGACGCCGATCACCGGGAGCGGGGTCATCGAGGCGGTCATGCCCGGCAGGTGGGCCGCACCGCCGGCGCCGGCGATGATCGTCCGGAGCCCCCGGGCAGCCGCGGTTCTCGCGTACTCGTACATCGCTGTCGGGGTGCGGTGGGCCGAGATGATCCGCACCTCGTAGGGCACGTCGAACTCGGCGAGCGCGTCGATCGCGCCTTGCATCACGGGCAGGTCGGAGTCGCTTCCCATGATCACGCCGACGACCGCAGTGCTCGTAGCCACGAAGAGACGTTAGCGTCACGCCACTTGGGTCCTTCGGCCTCCGCACCTCGTGCCCGCTGCGGCCTACGCTCGGCCTCTATGCAGACTCGCCTGACTGATGTGCTCGGCATCGAGCACCCCGTAATGCTCGCCGGAATGGGGGGCGTGTCCTACAGCGCGCTCGTTGCGGCGGTGTCCGAGGCCGGTGGCTTCGGATGCTTCGGCGCCTCCACGATGAGCTCGGAGGAGCTGGGTGCGGAGATCCGCGCCGCGAAGGCCCTCACCTCCAAGCCGCTCGGTGTCGACCTCCTCACCGCGTTGCCCGATCGTCTCACGACCGACGTCGAGCTGTTGATCCGTGAAGGCGCGACCGTATTCGCCGCCGGACTCGGCGTTCCGCGAGATGTGATCTCGCTCTGTCACGAACATTCGGTGCTGGTGCTGTCGATGTGCGGCAAGGTGCGCCACGCGATCGCCGCGGTCGAGGCCGGCTGCGACATCGTCGTGGCGCAGGGCACGGAGGCCGGTGGCCACACCGGGCAGATCGCGACGATGCCGCTCGTCCCGCAGATCGTCGACGCGGTGGGCGATCGCGTACCGGTCGTCGCCGCCGGTGGGATCTTCGACGGCCGCGGCCTCGCTGCGGCGCTCGCGCTGGGCGCCGACGGGGTGTGGGTGGGCACGCGCTTCATCGCGACGCCCGAGGCGCGCTCTGCGCCCGGCTACAAGGACGCCCTGCTGCGCACCAGCGAAGACGGCACGACGATCAGCCGCGCCTTCACCGGCAAGACGCTGCGCGCGGTGGCGAACGACACGACGCGCTACTTCGACGAGCACCCCGAAGAGCTCAAGAAGTTCCCCGAGCAGCTGATGGCGGGGATGGAGGGCGGCTGGATGCACCTCGGCGCGAACGAGGACACGCCCGGCGTCGATCCCACCCGGGAGTGCTACCCGGCCGGCCAAGGGGTCGGTGCGATCCACGAGCTGGTCCCGGCGGGAGACATCGTGCGCTCGATCGTCGAGGAAGCCGAGACCGCGCTCGACCGCCTCGCCGTCATCCACGCTTCGTGACCCCCCACCCCTCCCGCGTTTGTCCCGTTCGGTTCCCTCGGGGACCCTTTTGGGACAAGCGGAGGGCTCGGTTCGGGGTTCGATGACGGAGCGGTTCGTCGTCATCGGCGGGGATGCCGCGGGGATGAGCGCGGCAGCGCAGGCCCGCCGGCGGCGCGGGGCCGAAGCGCTCGAGATCGTGGCGTTCGAGCGGGGCAGCTACACCTCGTACGCCGCGTGCGGAGTCCCGTACTTCGTCGGCGACCTCGTCCACGACGCCGAGCAGCTCGTGGCGCGCTCACCCGAGGAGCATCGGCGGCTCGGCGTTGATGTGCGCACCGGTCATGAGGTGCTCTCGATCGACACCGCGACCCAGACGGTGACCGTGCGCGACCTCGACGCGGACACGGAGACAGTGGAGCCCTACGACCAGCTCGTGATCGCGACCGGCGCGACCCCGATCCGTCCCTCTCTCCCCGGCGTCGACGCCGCCGGTGTGTACGGCGTCCAAACGCTCGAGGACGGCATGAGGCTCCGGGCGGTGGTTGACGACGTGAACGCCCACGCCGCCGTGATCGTTGGCGCGGGGTACATCGGGATCGAGATGGCCGAAGCGCTCCTGATGCGGGGTCTGACGGTGACGGTGGTGTCCGAGAGTGCCGAACCGATGCCCACGCTCGACCCGGACATGGGCTCGCTCGTTGCCCAGGGGATGCGCGACATGGACATCGATCTGCACCTCGGTGAACCGGTCCAGACTCTCGACGTCTTCGACGACGGCCACGTGAAGGCTGTTGTCACCGCGCAGGGCCGCTATCCCGCAGATCTGGTCGTGCTCGGCATCGGCTCGCGCCCGAACTCGACTCTGGCCCGTGACGCGGGTATCGCGATCGGGCCGACGGGCGGGATCGAGACCGACGACCACCAGCGCACCTCGGCCCCGCACGTGTTCGCGGCCGGTGATTGCGTCGAGACGCGCCATCTGGTGACGGGCGCGCCCGTGGCGATCGCGCTCGGCACCCACGCGAACAAGCAGGGCCGGGTCGTCGGCATCAACGCGACCGGAGGGGACGCGGTGTTCCCGGGTGTGATCGGCACCGCGGTGTCGAAGGTCTGCTCGTACGAGGTCGCGCGCACCGGCTTGACCGAGCGCGAGGCGAAGTCTTCGGGCTTCGACGCGTACCCCACCACCGTCGATGCGACGAGCCGGGCCCAGTACTACCCGGAGACGAAGCCGTTGAAGGTGAAGCTCGTTACCGAGACCGGGAGCGGTCGACTGCTCGGCGCCCAGATCGTCGGGCGTGAAGGTGCGGCCAAGCGCATCGACGTGCTCGCGACCTGCATCTGGAACTCGATGACGGTCGAGGAGATCATCTCGCTCGACCTCGGCTACGCGCCGCCGTTCTCGCCGGTGTGGGATCCGGTGCTCGTCGCCGCGCGCGTGGCCGCCAACCGCGGAGCCTGAGCGCGCGCCGCAGCTTCGGCCCGGTCCCTCAGCGCTTCGTTCATCAGCTCGAAGCCCTTGGCCGCGCGCCGGCGGGTCGTGCGCAGCAGGGGCACGAGGATCCCGCGGAACGTCTCGGCCTGCACCAACCGGACACGACCGTCCCCGGTCGCGGTGATCTCGAAGCGGTGCTCGCCGTCGAAGATTCCGGGCAGGCCGAGCCGCCCGAGCCAGCGAAGCTCCTGCGGTGCTGTCGTCTTCAACAGCTTGGGTCGCATCGTGATGGCGTGGCCGCCGGGCGGGGCGAGCCGGACCTGCAGCCGGGTGCCCGGCTGGAGCGGCCCGTCGACCCCGAGGCGCTCGATGAACGGGTTCCAGTCCGGGTAGGCGTCGAAGTCGGTGAGGACGGCCCAGACGGTCTCCGCCGGGGCGTCGATCTCGATCTCGGTGTGGATGCTCGGCACGGAGGCCTCCCTGGAGACAAAGGCAACGGTCGTTGCGTTTGTCATCATCGCGCCTCGCCCGAGCTATTGCAACAAGAGTTGCGAGAGTCCCTAACGCCGACCCTGCTCGAGCTGGGACTGCTCGGCCTTGAGGTCCGCTTCGTACATCCGGCGGACCAGCTCGTCGAACGTGACGGTCGGGGTCCAGCCGAGCTTCTCCTTGGCCTTGGTCGCATCACCCATCAGCAGGTCGACCTCGGCGGGACGGTCGAAGCGCGTGTCGTGGGTGACGAACGGCTCCCAGCTGTCGTAGCCCGCGATGCGGAACGCGGTCTCGAGGAACTCGCGGATGGTGTGCGTCTCGCCGGTCGCGATCACGTAGTCGTCGGGCTCGGGCTGCTGGAGCATCATCCACATCGCCTTGACGTAGTCACCGGCGAAGCCCCAGTCGCGCGCGGAGTCCAGGTTGCCGAGGCTGATCCGCTCCTGGAGGCCGAGCTTGATGCGCGCGAGCGAGTTCGTGATCTTGCGCGTCACGAACTCCATGCCCCGACGCTCGGACTCGTGGTTGAACAAGATCCCCGAGCTCGCGTGGAGGTCGTACGCCTCGCGGTAGTTCACGGTCATGTCGTGGCCGAAGACCTTGGCCACTCCGTAGGGCGAGCGCGGGTGGAA
>JADGON010000204.1 GCA_017882945.1 Acidimicrobiia bacterium
CGTGCTGCGCCGGTAGATCTCGAGCTCCTCGCCGTCCTCCTCGATCACGACGCGCGCGATGTGGGCCGTCGGCGGCTTCCGGTCGTCGGCCAGCTCGATGCTGTCGGGCTTCGTCCGCCCGATCGTGTCCTCCTGCTCTGTCACCGACTGGGCGTGGAACGCCTCGAGGTCGTGGACCCAGCGCTGGGCGATGACGTACGCACCACCCTCCCCCGGCTCACCGGCCGCGACCAGCGCGACCTCGGGCCCTTCCTCGACGTGCGGATTCTCCGTGCCGTCGATGAAACCGGTCAGGTCGCGACTGTCCCGGTAGACGAAGCACGGCTGTTCGAGCACCAGCTCCGCGACGGGCGCCAGCACCGCAGTGCACGCGCGGGCCGCATCGAGCGCGAGATCCTCGCCCGTCCCGTGGATCCAGATCCAGAGGTCGTGCTGGGTCGACGGGGCGCGGTGCCCATCGGTCCCCTCGACCGGGTCGAACGGCCGCAGCTCGGCCGGCCGGTCACTCGCCGACACGAGACTCCCCCACAGGCCCGCCCCGAAGCCGATGACGAGGTTCAGCCCGCCGGCGGTGACCGACGGCTCACGCAGCTTCGCGACCGCCGCGGCGACATCGGCCGGGCGGGCACCGGAACGCAGGTCGAACTCGAGGTTGTAGTGCGATCGAGTTCCCTGGGCGAAGATCCCCGGCTGGCCGGTCGCCATGGGCTGCGGTCCCTTCCTACGGCTGCCCGCAGGTTACGTGAACGACCGCGCGGCGTCGGGAGTCAGGCTGCAGGTCTGGGCGCGGATTGCGACGCCGGGTGCAGATCCAGCTCGTCGAGTCCGCCCGAGTTCCTCACGAACCCGCTGAGCGCGCCGAAGAACCCGAAGAGCACCCCATCTCCGGGTCAGACCGGAACGCGCTCCTCTTCGTACGCATCGATCGGCGGGCACGAGCACATGACGTTGCGGTCGCCGTAGGCGCCGTCGATGCGACTCACGGGCGGCCAGTACTTGGCGCGACCGGGTGCGGCGACCGCGACGTCGCGGCTGTAGGCCCGGTCCCACGCATCCGTGGCGACGTCCTCCGCCGGGTGCGGTGCATGCGCGAGCGGGCTCGCATCGTGGGCCCACTCCCCCGTCTCCACCCGCCTGATCTCCTCCCGGATCGCGATCAGCGCGTCGCAGAAGCGGTCGAGCTCGGCCCGGTCCTCGGACTCGGTCGGCTCGATCATCAACGTGCCCGGCACCGGGAAGCTCATCGTCGGGGCGTGGAAGCCGTAGTCGATCAGCCGCTTCGCGACATCGTCGACGCTGACCTGGGTCGCGTCCGTGATCGGGCGCAGGTCGAGGATGCACTCGTGCGCGACCAACCCGTCATGGCCGGAGTAGAGCACCGGGTAGTGCGGCGCGAGGCGGCGGGCAACGTAGTTGGCGTTCAGGATCGCGATCTGTGTGGCCCGGCGCAGGCCGGCGCCGCCCATCATCGCGATGTACGCCCACGAGATCGGCAGGATGCCGGCAGAACCCCACGGCGCCGCCGCAACCGCGCCGATACCACCGCCGGGCGGCCCACACTCGGGCACGACCGGATGCCCGGGCAGGTACGGCGCGAGATGGGCGCGCACCGCGACCGGGCCGACGCCCGGCCCTCCCCCACCGTGCGGGATGCAGAACGTCTTGTGCAGGTTGAGGTGCGACACGTCGGCGCCGAACGCGCCCGGTGCTGCGAGCCCGACCAGCGCGTTGAGGTTGGCGCCGTCCACGTAGACCTGGCCACCGTGCTCGTGCACCACCGCGCAGACGTCGACGATGCCCGCCTCGAACACGCCATGGGTCGACGGGTACGTGGCCATCAGTGCGCCGAGCCGGTCGGAATGCTCGGTGGCCCGGGCCTTGAGATCGTCGAGGTCGACATTGCCGTCACCATCCGTGGCCACCACCACGACGCGCATCCCGGCCATGACCGCGCTCGCCGCGTTCGTCCCGTGTGCCGAGGCAGGGATCAGGCACACGTCGCGGTGCTCGTCGCCCCGGTCGCGGTGGTAGGCGCGGATCGCGAGCAGACCGGCGAGCTCTCCTTGCGAGCCGGCGTTGGGCTGGAGCGACACCGCCGCGTACCCGGTGATCTCGCACAGCCACTGCTCGAGGTCCGTGAAGAGCCGGCGGTAGCCCGCGGCCTGGTCGAGCGGTGCGAACGGATGGATCGCACCGAACTCCGGCCACGTGATCGGCACCATCTCCGTGGTCGCGTTCAGCTTCATGGTGCACGAGCCGAGCGGGATCATCGTGCGGTCGAGGGCCAGGTCGAGATCCGCGAGCCGGCGCAGGTACCGCAGCATCTGGGTCTCCGACCGGTGCCGGTGGAACACCGGGTGAGCCAGGATCTCCCCCGTGCGGGCCAGCGGCGCCGGGATCGAGTCCCCGACTGCCGCGCCTTCGGCGAGCGCCTGGGCACCGAACGCGGCCAGGACCGCGTCCACCGTCTCGACCGTCGTCGTCTCGTCGAGCGAGACGCCGAGCGTGTCCGAGTCCACGATCCGCAGGTTGATCCGACGCTCACGCGCTGAAGCGGCGATCGCGTCCGCGCGGCCGGGAACCTGCACCGTGATCGTGTCGAAGAACTGCTCCGTCGGCACGGCGTTTCCCGCGGCCCGGAGACCTGCAGCGAGCGCGGTCGTGAGCTCGTGCACGCGGCGCGCGATCGCGCGCAGCCCGTCGGGTCCGTGGTACTGCGCGTAGAGGCCGGAGATCACCGCCAGCAGCACCTGCGCAGTGCAGATGTTGCTCGTCGCCTTCTCGCGGCGGATGTGCTGCTCGCGGGTCTGCAGCGCGAGCCGCAGCGCGGGCCGACCCTCGCGGTCGACCGACACGCCCACGAGGCGACCCGGCAACGTCCGCTTGTGCGCTTCACGACACGCGAGGAACGCCGCGTGCGGACCGCCGTAGCCGAGGGGCACGCCGAAGCGTTGCGCGGTCCCGACGACGACATCCGCGCCGATCGCGCCCGGCGGCCGGAGCACGCAGAGCGCGAGCAGATCGGCGGCCACGGTCACGAGCGCGCCTTGCGCGTGCACGCGCTCGATGATCTCGGTGTCGTCGCGCAGCGCGCCGCTCGAGCCCGGGTACTGGAGCAGCGCGCCGAACATGCCGTCCGCGGGCAGCTCGGTGACGGGGTCACCCACGATCACCTCCAAGCCGAGGGGCTCGGCCCGGGTCCGGACCACGGCGATGGTCTGCGGGTGGCAGTCGCGGTCGACGAAGAAGCGGGCTCCGGCCTTGGGGGCGAGCCGCCGGCACATCGCCATCGCCTCGGCCGCCGCAGTGGCCTCGTCGAGCAGCGACGCGTTGGCGAGGTCCATGCCGGTCAGGTCCGCGACCATCGTCTGGTAGTTGAGGAGGACCTCGAGCCGGCCCTGGGAGATCTCGGGCTGGTAGGGCGTGTACGCCGTGTACCAGGCCGGGTTCTCCAGCACGTTGCGCAGGATGACGCCCGGGGTCACGGTGCCCGAGTACCCCATGCCGATGAGCGACGTGAACACCTCGTTGTCGCCGGCGAGCTCCCGGAGCGCAGCGAGTGCCTCCACCTCAGTGAGCGCCGGCGGGAGGTCCAGCGGGGTCGACGTGCGGATGGCGGGCGGCACCGCGGCGTCGGTCAGGTCGTCGAGCGATGCGAACCCGAGGGTCCGCAGCATGTCCGCCTGCTCGTTGCTGTCCGGTCCGATGTGCCGATCGACGAAACGGTCGTGCTCCACGAGCTCGGTCCCTCCCGTATCTCTCGCCGCGATGGACGCCACCGCGGTGGCGGTGGCGTTCCCCCTCTGTCGCGGAACCTGAGAGATTCACCGGACCTGCGCTCAGGGCGCAGGGTAGACCGGCTTTCCCCGTCGGTGAGACCGGCACTGGATCGGCCGGACCTACTCTCCAGAGTTGCCTCGCTCGGACGGTTCGTGGGCCTGAGAGATTCCGGGGAGGTTGCTCCTTCGGCGCCCCGTTGCCGGGGACTCTCCCGTCCGAGGTTGTCAGCTGTCGGTCGCGACTGTACCCGCGACAACCCGCACCGCCGGCGGCCGGGCGCGCCGCGCGAGGAA
>JADGON010000205.1 GCA_017882945.1 Acidimicrobiia bacterium
CTCGCCAATCCCCTCGGCCTCCCCGACCTGGTCGATGGTCCTTCCGCTCACGACGCTGAGCGGCTCCTCGGCAACCACGTCGTACTCCTCGCGCGGCCTGCCGAACTCGTCGCGCTCCTTGATGAGCAGCCAGCTCTCGCGCTTCTCGCCCGGGCGCGGGCGCATGCGCACAAGCACCCACTGCCCGTGGAGCTTGGCGCCGTCGAGCACGAACTTGAAGTCACCCTTTGCGATGCCCGCTGCCGCGTCGCCCACGGGGGTGAACGTCCCGCGGTCCCAGATCATCACCGTGCCGCCGCCGTACTCGCCCGCGGGGATGACGCCTTCAAAGGTGCCGTACTCGAGCGGGTGGTCCTCGACGTGCACCGCGAGGTGCTTGTCGTGCGTGTCGAGCGACGGACCCTTCGGCACCGCCCATGACGCGTACACGCCGCCAACCTCGAGGCGCAGGTCGTAGTGGAGCGCACGGGAGGCGTGCTTGTGGATGACGAAGGTGAGCGGACCGCCTTCTCCGGGCGCGGGCGAACCGGCGGGCTCGGGCGTCGCGCCGAAGTCCCGCTTCCGGTGGTACTCCGCCAGCGGTTCGGACGGCACGGCGCTCACGCCTTCGCGCGTTTCGCATCGTCGAGCGAGCGCTTCAGCAGAGCGACGATGTCGACGACCTCACCGCCCGCGGGCTCCGGAGCCGCTACGGGCACGGACGCCACGACCTCGCCGGCCGCCTTGCGTTCGATGAGCGCGACGACGTCGTCCCGGTAGGTGTCCCGGTATTCGGGAGCCGCCGGATCGAACGGCTTGGAGATCGTCGCGACGAGTTGCGTCGCCAGATCGAGCTCGGCCCGGGTCACGCCGGCCGCCTTGATCGCCTTCGCGTCCCCGGCGGGCAGGTCCAACTCCGGCGTCTCGCGCAGCTCGTAGGGGTACCGCAGAAGCTCGAGCAGGAGCATCTCGCCGTCAGGGACCAGCGCGGCCAGGTGCTGCCGCGTCCGGATGACCACCTTGGCGAGCGCGACGCGCTTCGCCGCCACAAGCGCCTCGCGCAGGAGCAGGAACGCCTTGCGCCCCGCTTTGTCCGGTTCCAGGTAGTAGGGGGTGGCGAACAACGACGGCCTGATCTCGTCGGCGCACACCGCGGCCAGGACGTCGATCGTCTGGGTGGCCTCGACGTTGGCGGAGCGAAGATCCTCGTCGGTCACGACGATCCAGCGGCCGGGGTCGACCTCGTATCCCTTCACGACATGGTCCCAGGAGACCTCTTCGCCCGTCTTCTCGTTGACCCGGCGGTTGTGGACCGGCGAGATGTCGCGGCCGTCGAGCAGGTGGAAGGCGAGCTCGCGTGGCTGCTCCGCGGGGATCAGCGACACGGGGATCGTGACGAGTCCGAAGGAGATGGTGCCTCTCCAGATCGCGCGCGGCATGGTGTGACCTCCGTCGACTATGGGCGGACGTGCACCGGGTTCATACCCGTGACCCTCACCACAGGCGGTACCAACCCTCGCGTTGCTCCAGGTGCGCCGTGAAGCCGAAGAGCTCTGAGACCGGCCCGTCCGCGAGGAGGTCCGCCTTCGCCCCGTCGTGCAGGACGCGGCCGTCCTTCACCATCACGATGCGCGTGACCTCGGGCACGATGTCGGAGACGTGGTGGGTCACGAGCACCACCGCGTGTCCCGCCCGGGCCACATCGCTGATCGCGGCCAGCACGTGGTGCTGGGCAGCGGGGTCGAGCCCGTCGGTGGGTTCGTCCAGCACCAGCACCGCGGGGTCGTGAACGAGCGCGCGAGCGATGATCGCGCGGCGTGCCTCTCCGGTCGAAAGCGTGTCCATGGTGCGCCCGGCGAGGTGCGCGATGCCGAGCAGCGCGAGCAACTGGTCGGCCTTCGCCGCCATATCGGGCGTCACGACCTGATGCGCGTACAGGCCTATCGAGCCGAAGAACCCGCTGGTCACGGTGTCGCGCGCGGTGACCGCCACGTCGTAGTCCTCTTGCAGCGCGTCGGACACGACGCCCATCTCGCGCCGGGCGTCCGAAAGCGACCAGCGCTCGCGGCCCAGCAGCGTGACCGCGGCCGAGCCGTCCTCGTGGGCGAGCGGACGCACATCGCGCGTGAGCAGCCGGATGAGCGTGGACTTGCCGGCGCCGTTCGGTCCCAGGACGGCGATGTGCTCGCCGGCGTTGAGCGTGAGCGAGTCGACGGAAAGGATCGCGCGTCCGTCTCGGACGACGACGCAGTCGGTGAGCTGCAGCAGGGGAGGCGTGTTCGAGGTCATGCCGGTCAGCGTAACCCGAGCGGCCGCCCGGCGCACGCGGGCGGGGCGATCGGGGCATATCGGGTGAGGAGGCAGGCCGGCGTGTCGGTGGGCGGCTCTGTGCTCGGCACGCCGGTCGCTGAGGAGTGGTCCATGGACACGACGTACGACGCGCAGAGAGACCCGATGCCCGCCCTCTTCATCGGGCACGGGTCTCCGATGAACGCGATCGAGGACAACCCGTTCAGCCGGTCGCTGGAGCGGCTCGGTGCGGAGTTGCCACGCCCGAGCGCGATCCTCGTTGTGTCGGCGCACTGGCTGACGGAAGGCACGTGCGTGACCGCGCAGCCACACCCGCGCACGATCCATGATTTCGGCGGGTTCCCCCGGGAGCTGTACGAGGTCGAGTACCCCGCCCCCGGTGACCCGGAGTTGGCCGGCGAGATCGCAGAGCTCGCGGGCGGCCGGACCGACGAGTCGTGGGGGTTCGACCACGCCTCGTGGGCGGTCGTGCGGCACCTGTACCCCGATGCGGACGTGCCGATGTTGGAGCTCTCGCTGGACGCGTACGCCACGCCGCAGCGACACTTCGAGATCGGCCGGCGGCTCGCGGCGTTGCGCGATCGCGGGGTGCTCGTCGTCGGCAGCGGCAACTGCGTGCACAACCTGATGGCGGCCCGGTGGGACGACGGCGCGAAGCCGTACCCGTGGGCGGTCGAGTTCGACGACTGGGTCCGCGTTCGGCTGCTTGCGAACGATGATGCCGCGCTCGTGGGCTTCGAGTCGCTCGGGCGTCTGGCGAGCCTCGCCCATCCGACGAACGAGCACTACGTGCCACTGCTGTAC
>JADGON010000206.1 GCA_017882945.1 Acidimicrobiia bacterium
CGGTGCAGGTGACGAACGCGCTGACCGGCAGCGCGCTCTTCGCCGACATCGACGAAGCCTCCACCTTCTTCGAGCACGGCGCGGACGGCTACTCGGCGACCCGTGACCCGGGCCGCTTCGACGGGCTCCGCCTCGAGACGAAGGCGTGGGAGGTGGAGCCGGCGATCGTCGAGCACGTCCGCTCATCCTTCTTCGAAGACACCACGGTGTTCCCGGGTGGCTCCGCGACTCTGGACTGCGCGCTCGTGATGCGGGGGGTCCCGGTGACCTGGAACCCGCTCGAGCCGCTGCGCGCCCCGCAGCGGACATCGTCGATCCGCTGAGCGGTGCCCCCGATGGCCGGTTCTGGGAGGGTGGGGGTGTGAGCGGACGGACGCCGGCGATCCTGGAATCGTGCACGGAGACGCGAGCGCGGTTGGCGCGGCTGGCCGAGCGAACCTCGACCCGACTCCCCCAAGCCTCGATCCCCGACCACTTCCGTCGCGCTGCGGTCCTGCTGCTCGTCGGGTGCCACGGCAACCAGCCCTGCCTCGTGCTGACCGAGCGCGCCGCGGGCATGCGGTCCCACGCGTCGGAGATCTCGCTCCCGGGAGGCCGCATCGAATCAGGCGAGACCCCGGAGGAGGCCGCGGTGCGCGAGGCCGCCGAGGAGGTCGGTGTCGATCCCGTAGCGGTCGCGCGGCTGGGCCGGCTCGACGAGGCGTGGAGCAAGGCGCGCAACCACGTCGTTCCCGTCGTCGGCTGGTACGACCAGCCGTTGCACGCGCTGGCTGCGACGAGCCCCGAAGTCGCCCAGGTGTTCGTCACGCCGCTCGCGCGCATCGCCCGTCCGGAGGCGCACCGCGTCGACATCGCCGAGATCGAGGGACGAACCTACGAGAACGACGTGCTCGACGCAGACACGTTCGAGATCTACGGCCTCACGGCCGACATCGTCCTCGATCTCCTGGCCTGGCTCGCCGAGACCGAGCGCGGCCGGGTCCCCCAGCGCCTGCGCGAGCTCGAGCGCTCGTTGGAAGCGCGCTGAGCCGTCCGCTCAGCTCGAACCGTGCAGATCGGTGCACGTCTTCAGGATCCCGTTGCCGACCGCGTGGAGCGCGTCCTGCTCGGTCTGCGTCAGCTCGACGTCGCCCTGGTCGAGCACCGCAACGACGGCGGGCGCCCTGACGTAACGCTGGCTCACGCATTCCGCTACCGCTTCGGGGTACTTCCGGCTGAGCAGGTTGGCCAGCGTTGCGTTCCTCGCCTCGAGCAGATCCATCGCCGCCTTCAGCTTGTCGTTGTCCGGGGTCTGGGTCGAGGAGCCGTTGACACATGACGTCATCGTCACCCGGGATCGGGCGAGGTCGGGCGTCACCCTCGCGCCGGGCATCGTGCGTGCCCACGCGTCCAGCGCGCCCGCAAGGGTCTTGGCGCCGGCGGTCGACCGGGTGGCGATCGTGGTGCGGACACATTCGTCGTTGTTCGCCGACCGATACGTCGTGTAGCGGTCCCCCGCCCAGGTGTCCGCGGCATCGAGCGCGACCTGGCGATCGAGGCGCGCCGCCAGGACCGTGAACAGGTCGAACGCACCGAGGCCGTCCGGCGTCCCGACTTGACGGGCACCGTGTTCGATGGAGGGGACCGGGACGGAGACGACGTCGGGATCGCGGAGCGCGGCCGTCGGGTCGAGAAAGATCGCGTCCGTGGGGTTGTGCCGGCGCAGCGCGTCGTCGACCGCGCCGTTCCCGCCGTCGGCCGTCACCACCTTCAGCACCTCGGGCCCGAAGACGTAGGGCTTGCCCTGCTCGATCCGGACGATCTCGGCCGTGCCCGCGGCGTCTTCCTCGCCGTTGATGCTCGCGCCGACCTGCTTCCACGCCGCGTCGAACGCATCGCGATCGGCCTTCGACAGCCCGGCAAGCCATGCGCCCTTGATCCGCTCGGCGTCGCCTTCGATGAGCGCGGTCAGCGCGGCGGATGACGCGGTCTTCGATCTCGCGACGTCGGCGCGGATGCTCCGGAGTCCGAAGTGCTGGTCCTGGAGCACGTGGGTGAGCTCGTGGGCGAGCACCGCCTTGCGCTCGATGTCGAGCGGTCCGGTCCCGCGCACGACGACCTCCCGGGCATCCGGGTCGTAGTAGGCGAGGATCCCGGATTCGTTCGCCGTGTCGAAGGACTTCGCGAGATCGGTCTGTCCGTCGAGCAGCCCGAATGCCCGCAGCGTCGCTTCCCCGGCCACCAGGCGGCGGCGGGCCGCGGCGGACAGACTCGACGAGCTCACACCGACGCGCTTGCGAAACTCGTCGTCGGTGAGATAGCGCACCGGGACCGGGTGGTCGAAGGACAGGCCGCGCAGCGCTGCGACCTTCGCCGCGATCGGTGCGACCTGCGGGTCCCAGGCGCTCGGGGAGGAGCTGCTCGTTGCCGTCTTCGAGTCCGAGCGGGTCACGAAGAACCCGCCGACGGCGATGATCACGGCGACGGCCAGACCGATCGCGACCAACCACGGGCGCGTGCGCGGTCGGCTCGGCAGTGGTGGCGGCACCGGCACCTCGACCTCGACCTGGCCCGCCACGTGCTCGGTCCATCGGGTCCCGGACCAGTACCGGTACCGGCCCGCGGGCGCGCCGGGAAGCGGATCCTGGTACCAGCCCGGAAGAGGTTGCAACGGCGCCACTGGTCTCCCTGCCCGTCGACCGTTTTGTCCAGATTAATACCAAAGGGGTCAACTCTTGAACAGGAACTCCACACTGTCGCCGAGCAGGTCCTCGACCTCTTCGGCCAGCTCCCGGTGCCGGGTGAGGCCGGGATCCTCGTCGAGGATCCGCTCGGCCACCTCGCGCGCCTTGAGGACGTACGGGATGTCGCGCGGCAGCCTCCCGAGCTTGAGATCGCCGACGCCGGCCTGACGCTCGCCGAGGACCTGGCCCGAGCCGCGGATCTCGAGGTCGCGCTCGGCGAGCAGGAACCCGTCGGTCGACTCCTCCATCGCGGCCATCCGGGCTTCGCCGTCGGGCGTCGACGGGTCGGCGAACAGGAAGCACCACGCCTCGCCCCCGCCGCGACCGACCCGGCCACGGAGCTGATGGAGCTGCGAGAGGCCGAACCGGTCGGCATCCTCGACGATCATCACCGTCGCGTTCGGTACGTCGACGCCGACCTCGATCACCGTCGTCGCGACGAGCGCGTCGATGTCGCCGGCGCGGAACGCGCGCATGGCCTCCTCCTTTTCGGCCGCGGGCATCTGGCCGTGCAGGAGGCCGACCCGCAACCCCGTGAGCTCGACGGCGGCCAACCGCTCGGCCTCCTCGGTCGCGGCCTTCGCCTCCACCTTGGGCGAGCCCTCCACGAGTGGGCACACCACGTACGCCTGGTGTCCGGCTGCCACCTCGGAGCGGAGCCGTTCGTAGGCGGCGGCTCGCTCGTCCGGGCGCGGCCCGATCACACTCGTCGTGACCGGGTTCCGACCCTTCGGCATCTCGCGCAGCTCGGACTGGTCGAGATCGCCGTAGACGAGCATCGCCGCGGTGCGCGGGATTGGCGTGGCAGTCATGACGAGCACGTCCGGCTCGTCGCCCTTGCCCTTGAGCACCGCGCGTTGCTCGACGCCGAACCGGTGCTGCTCGTCGATCACGACGAGACCGAGGCGCGTGAAGGGCGCGTCGCCGTAGAGCAGCGCGTGGGTGCCGACGACGATGTCGACGTCCCCCGCGGCAAGTCCCGCGGCGATCCGGCGACGCTCGGCGGCCGGCGTCCGGTTCGTCAGCAGCGCGACGCCGACCGGACGTTCCGCGAGCAGTGTCCCCTGGCTCGGGACACTGAGGCCGTCCAGGAGATCGCGCGCGACGGCTGCGAGCTGCTCGGCCAACACCTCGGTCGGGGCCATCAACGCGCCCTGGTAGCCGCCCTGCACCGCGATGAGCAGCGCGGCGACGGCAACCACCGTCTTGCCCGAACCGACTTCGCCCTGGAGCAGACGGTGCATCGGCACCGGGCTCGCGAGCTCACCCCGGATCACGTCGAGCGCGCGCTGCTGGTCGCCCGTGAGCTCGTACGGGAGCGACGCGAGGAAGCGGGCGATGAGCTCGCCGTCGACCTGGTGCTCGATGCCGCTGCGCTCGGATTCGAGCGCGCGCTTGCGCAGGACCAGCGGGAGCTGGATCCGGAGGAACTCGTCGAAGCGCAATCGGCGCTGGGCCTCCCGGGAGTCCCTCGCCAGTTCGGGCTGGTGCACGTGGCGAAACGACCAGGTGCGGTCAGGCAGGTGCTTGAGCTCGGCCCGGAGCTCGGACGACAGCGGGTCGGCCAGCGCGCCCGCGAAGTCGAGTGCGACGGCAACCGCCCGCTGGATCTCCCAGGTCGAGACGTCGGCCTTGCCCGACTGCGGGTAGATCGGGATGACCACGCCGGTCTTGGCCTCGCCGGCCCGGCCGAGGACGTCGACGACCGGGTTCGCGAGCTGGCGCTTGCCCCGGAAGACGTCGAGCTTCCCGTACAGCGCGACCTCGGTGCCGACGGCGAGCTGGCGCTCGCGCCAGGGCTGGTTGAAGAAGACGAGGTTCAAGAGGCCGGTGTCGTCCTCGACCACGGCTTCGACCATCTTCTTGCGTTGACGGGTGGGCCGCGACGAGACCCGCTTGACCTCGGCGACGATCGTCGCCTCCTCCCCTTGGACGAGCTCGGCGATCTCGGCCTTGCGGGTCCGGTCGTGGTACCGGCGGGGATAGTGCTGGAGCAGATCGAGGACGGACTCGATCGGCGGCGTCATGAGCGCGAGCCGCTCGAGCAGCTTCGCCGCGATGCCGTCGACGTCGCCCAGCGGCGTCGCGTCGAGCTCCCGCAGCGTGCGGGGAGCCGTGGCTACTCCACCCCGATCAGGTACGGGTAGAGCGGCTGACCGCCCTCGTGCACCTCGACTTCCACCTGCGGGTGCGCCAGCGCCACCTCTTGGCGCACGTGCTCGGTGTCGGCGCTGCGCGCGTCGGCACCCGCCAGGACCGTCACGATCTCGCTGTCGTCGGTGACCAGCTCGGCGACGAGCGCGAGCGCCGCATCCACGGCGTTCGACGCGGTGCAACGGATGCCGTCCTTGCTGATCGCCATCCAATCCCCGGCGGCGATCGGCCCGCACTCGGCCACGCTGTCCCGCACCGCCTGGGTCACCTCACCGGCCGCGACCCGGAAGGCCGCGTCGTTCATGGCGTTCACGTTGTCGTCGATCTCGGCCTGCGGGTCGTACGCCACCAGCGCCGCCAGCGCCTCGAGGACCGAGGTCGTCGGCACGACCGACACCTTCCGCTCGGTCAGCTCGTGCACCTGTTGGGCGACCGGGACGATGTTCTTGTTGTTCGGCAGCACCACGACCGAGCCGGACGGGCACCGGTCGACGGCTTCGAGGATCTGGGCGGTGGACGGGTTCATCGACTGGCCGCCGGCGACGATCTCGTGGACCCCGAGGCTGACGAGGAGACGGCGAATCCCCTCCCCGACACCGACCGCCACGACCGCGGTCCGCACGGTCTCGGATGGGCGGTCGCCTGCCGCGCTCGACCGCGTGGGCCGCTCCAGCGTTGCGTCCTGGTCCCGCACCCATTGCTCTTCCTCGACCTGCTCGAGCAGGTCGGTCACCCGCACATGCCGCGGTCGACCGGCCTCGATGCCCGCCTCGACCGCGCCGCCGATGTCGTCCGTGTGGACGTGGCAGTTCCACAACCCGTCGCCCCCGACCACCACGATCGAGTCACCGAGCGCGGCCCAGGTCTGCTTGAACGCGTCGATCGTCGAGTCCTGGGCTTCGAGCAGGTACATCACCTCGTACCGCAGCGACGCGAGGTCGTCGCCCGCGAGATGAGCCTCGACCGAGACCGGAGTGTTGACGTACTCGGGTTCGGGAATCGGCCGACCCGCGACGACCTCGAGCAACGCGTCGAGCAGCAGCGTGAAGCCGTGACCGCCGGCGTCCACCACTCCGGCCTCCTTGAGCACCGGGAGGAGGTCGGGGGTGCGCGCCACGGCATCCCTCGCCGCGAGGAGCGCGGCGTCCAGCATCCCGACCAGCGCCTGCTCGCCTGCATCGCGTGCCGCCTCTGCGGCTTCTGCGGCGGCGCGCACCACGGTCAGGATCGTCCCTTCGACCGGGCGCATGACCGCTTCGTACGCGGCGTCCGATGCCTGGCGGAGCCCGACCGCGAAGTCCGACGGGCCCGCCGCCTCCAGAGTCCGGAACGTGTCCGCGAGACCCCGGAGCACCTGCGAGAGGATCACGCCCGAGTTGCCCCGGGCCCCCATCAGGGAGCCGTGGGCGACCGCCTGGCACACCTCCGCCATGTCCTCGGCGCTGCCGAGCTCGTTGACCACCGACTCGAGGGTCAGGGTCATGTTCGTCCCGGTGTCACCGTCCGGGACCGGGTACACGTTGAGCCGGTTCAGCTCGTCCTGGTGAGCTCGCAGGGCATCTCGGAATCGAGTGACCGCCAGCCGCAGATCGAGAGCGGCCAGCCGCTCGAGAGTCGCCATCGGCGCGCATCGTACCGGCCGAGCCTTGGCGATCGACGGCCCGCTGCTATCCTTTCCCGGTTCCGCCCCTGGTCCTCAGCGAGGTTCTCTCTCATGGCATCCGTCTGCGAAGTCTGCGGCAAGAGCCCGGTCTTCGGTAAGCGCCTGAGCCACTCGCACCGCCGCACCAATCGCCGTTGGAATCCCAACGTGCAGAAGGTGCGCGCCATCGTGAACGGCTCGCCCAAGCGCCTCCACGTCTGCACCGCCTGCCTCAAGGCCGGCAAGGTGCAGAAGCCCTGACTCGCGGCGGGCCGGTTCCATGCAGGGTGTGATCCGTACCTACGACCCCGACACGGCTGAAGGCATCGTCGTGCGTGACACGGACCGGGCCGAGCTCGTGCTCGCGCCGGACGCGCTCGAAGGCTCGATCTTCCGGATGCTGCGCCAGGGCCAGCGCGTGGTCTTCGACCTCGACCCCGAGAATCGGGCCATCCGCGTCCGCGTGGGCTCCGAGGTCGACATGGGATTGCCTCCCGACGTTCAGGTCTAAACTGCCTTAATCGCTCGAATGGGACGGGCGGATACCGGGGGCGGGCAGCGTGGACGAGCAGGGACACACCGGGTCGCCGGGCTGGAACGCGGATCCGTACCGGCGCCACGAGCTCCGGTACTGGGACGGCGCCGCGTGGACCGATCACGTGAGCGATGGCGGGTCGGCCGGGCTGGATCCGATCCTCGCGCCGGGGGCGCCCGTCGCTTCGGCGGTGCCCGTCGCCGCCGGCGGCTTCGCGCCGCCTGCGTTCGGCGCCGCCACCCAGGGAATGCCGCGCTGGGCCACCGCGGGTGGCGCGACCACCGGATCGACGCGCCAGCCGCCCCCGAGCCCGCACTGGGCCGGGGAGACCCGCGCGCCCGGCGCGGTGGATCCGAGCCTCATCGGCCAGCCCATCGGCACGCTCACGCCCTGGTACCGGGCGACCCCGGTCAAGGTGCTCCTCGGACTCGCCGCACTCGTCGTCGGGCTTGCCGCCGTCGCGGCGGTGATCGTCTTCCTGGTCGGTGGGTTCAGCGGGCCCGATCGGATCGCCGCGCGGCCCGCGGCACCGGCTCCGGTCGGGTTCCGGATGCTCGAGGATCACGACTACCGGGTCGCAATACCTCAGCAATGGCAGGCGCAGGTGCTGGACCAAAAGGGGATCGACGCCCTGGCCAAGGCGGCCAGGGCCGCCGGCGCCAACGCTGCCAGTGACAGCTTGAAGAACACGACCGGCACCCGGTCGATCGCGATCGACCCCGTCACGCGCGACAACGTGACCGTCTTCCCCCACCCGGCGATCAATGGCAACCCGGGGGATGCCGACGCGCTGGCCTCGCTCAAGAGCACCATCAGCAAGGCTGTCGTCGGCATGAACGTGGTGAGCCTCACGGCCGCCGCGAGCGATGTGCACGGCTTTCCGGCCGCGACGTTCACCATGAACGCAGTCGCCTCGGGCACGCCCGCGACCATGATCTCGACCATCATCCAGACCGGCGACCACGTCTACGAGCTGACGGTCACCTCGACGTCAGCCGAGCGGGCGGCGGCGTTGTCCGCACAGATCGTCCCGACCTTCGCGCCGCGCTGACGCCACGCGGCACGGTGATCCGAGGCACGCCGGCCCGCGGAGGGAGCCCGAACCCGGCTCTGACCCGGTCCGGCGCCTTCGTTGACGCCGGTTTCGGGCCTCGGGAAGGCCATCACTACACTTTCGAGCCCGCGCCAAAGGAGCCGTGACGTGTCGCTGATCGTGAACGCCCCAACCCGCCATGAGGGCTTGCTCCGGTGGGTGGACGAGATCGCCGGGCTCTGTGCGCCGGAGTCGATTCACTGGTTCGACGGCTCCGACGAAGAGGCCGAACTCCTCTGCCAGCAGCTGGTCGATGCCGGCACGTTCGTTCCCCTCGACGACGCCAAGCGGCCGAACTCGTACTGGGCCGCGACCGACCCCTCGGATGTGGCCCGGGTCGAGGATCGCACCTTCATCTGCTCCGAGCGCGAAGAGGACGCCGGGCCGACGAACAACTGGAAGGACCCCGCCGAGATGCGCGGGATCCTCGCGGGGCTGTTCCGGGGCTGCATGCGGGGCCGCACGATGTACGTGGTCCCCTTCAGCATGGGACCGCTCGGCTCCCCGCTGTCCTACATCGGCGTGGAGATCACCGACTCCCCGTACGTCGCGGTGAGCATGCGCACGATGACGCGCGCCGGCCGGGCTGCGCTCGACATCCTCGGCGAGGACGGCGAGTTCGTTCCGTGCGTGCACTCGCTCGGCGCACCGCTCGAGCCGGGCCAGGAAGATTCCGTCTGGCCGTGTAACCCGGAAGACAAGTGGATCGTGCACCTCCCCGAGACCCGCGAGATCTGGTCGTACGGATCCGGCTACGGCGGGAACGCGCTCCTCGGCAAGAAGTGCTTCGCGCTGCGCATCGCCTCGGTCATCGCCCGCGACGAGGGTTGGCTCGCAGAGCACATGCTCATCCTCAAGCTCACGTCGCCCGCGGGCAAGGTGCACTTCATCACCGCCGCGTTTCCCTCGGCGTGCGGCAAGACGAACCTCGCCATGCTGATCCCGTCCATCCCCGGTTGGAAGGCCGAGACCGTGGGCGACGACATCGCGTGGATGAAGATCGGCGAGGACGGTCGCCTCCGTGCCATCAATCCCGAGTTCGGGTTCTTCGGCGTCGCGCCGGGCACGAACTTCGAGACCAATCCCAACGCGATGCGCACGCTGACCCACAACACCGTGTTCACCAACGTCGGCCTCACGGACGACGGTGACGTGTGGTGGGAGGGCATGGACGGTGAACCGCCGGCGCACCTCATCGACTGGAGGCGCCAGGACTGGACCCCGGCGTCCGAGACCCCGGCCGCCCACCCGAACTCCCGCTTCTGTGCGCCGGCGTCCCAGTGCCCGGTCATCGCCGACGAGTGGGAGGACCCGAAGGGTGTCCCGATCTCGGCCGTGCTCTTCGGCGGGCGCCGCGCGACCACGGTCCCGCTCGTCTACGAGTCACGTGACTGGCGCCACGGCGTGTTCATCGGCGCCACGATGGGGTCCGAGAAGACCGCGGCGGCGTTCGGCGGTATCGGCGACCTGCGTCACGACCCGTTCGCGATGCTGCCGTTCTGCGGCTACCACATGGGTGACTACTTCGGGCACTGGCTGACCATGACCGAGCGCACCGACGAAGCCAAGCTGCCGCGCATCTTCGGTGTGAACTGGTTCCGCAAGGACGAGGACGGCAAGTTCGTCTGGCCCGGCTACGGCGACAACTCGCGGGTGCTCGCGTGGATCGTGGGCCGGCTCGAGGGCACCGCCGACGGTGAGCAGACGGTGATCGGCACGGTGCCGCGTGTCGAGGACCTCGAGCTCGACGGCCTCGATGCGACCACCGAGCAGGTCACCGCGGCGCTGCTCGTCCAGCCGTCGCAGTGGCAGGCCGAGGCCAAGGGCATCGGCTCCTACTTCGAAGAATTCGGAAGCCACCTCCCGCCCGCGCTCATCGAGGAGCTCGACGGGCTCGAGCAGCGCCTCGACGAGTCCCCGAGCGCGTAGCTCCGGTTCCCCCTAACCTCCAGGCATCGAGCGCGTCCGGCGCCGCCGGATGCACACCCGATGTCGGGAGGCCGCATGGCGGTGACCGCGTACCTGCTCATCCAGACCGAGGTCGGGAAGGCGGCGCACGTCGTCGAGGCGATCCGTGACCTCGACGGAGTCGTCTCGGCCGACGATGTCACCGGCCCGTACGACGTGATCGTCGTCACCGAGGCCGAGAACATCGACGACCTCGGCAAGATGGTCGTGTCGAAGATCCAGGCCGTCGACGGCATCACCCGCACCCTGACCTGCCCGGTCGTCCGGCTCTAGCCTCAGTCGCGCTGGCGCCCCGCGCGCTTGGCGCGGCGTGCGTGACGCTCGATCGCGAGGTCGATCAGGCGCTCCAGCAGCTCGGGGTACGGGAGCCCGGACACCTCCCAGAGCGTCGGGTACATCGAGATCGGCGTGAACCCGGGGATCGTGTTGACCTCGTTCACGAGGAATCCGCGCCCCGACTCCTCGAAGAAGAAGTCCACCCGCGCCATCGCCTCGCACCGACACGCTTCGAACGCTCGGACCGCGAGCTCCCGGACTTCCGCGGTCCGCGCGTCGTCGAGCGGCGCGGGCGCGAGGAGGTCGGCCGCACTGTCCTCGTACTTGTCCGCGTACGTGTAGAACTCGGCGCCCGGAACGACCTCACCCGGAAGCGAGGCCTCCGGGGGCATGTCCCCGAGCACCGCGACCTCGATCTCACGACCGTCGACTGCGGCCTCGGCCAGGATCCACTCGTCGAACTCGAGCGCGCGATCGATCGCCGCCTCGAGCTCCACGCGATCGTGCGCCTTGCTCACGCCCACCGAGGATCCCATGTTCGCCGGCTTGACGAAGCACGGAAGCGCGAGCTCGGAGACCACCCGATCCGCGAAGGCCGCGCGCTCCTCGCCGTCGCGCAAGGAGAGGTAGGCCGCCTGCGGGAGCCCGCACGCCGCGAACGCGCGCTTCATCATCACCTTGTCCATGCCGACGGCCGAGCCGAGCACCCCCGAGCCGACGTACGGGAGGTCGGCCAGGTCGAGCAGTCCCTGAATCGTGCCGTCCTCGCCGTACGGCCCGTGGAGCAACGGGAACACGACATCGACGCCGAGGCCGCCGCTGCCGGGCCGGGCGACCACTCCCCCCAGCTGGTCGAGCTGCGAGCCTTCGACATCCAGTGCGCTCGGCAACGCGGCCGGGTCGTTGGCGATGAGCTCTCGCGCCGCGTCCGCCAGCAGCCAGCGGCCCTCGCGGGTGATCGCGACGGGGACCACCTCGTAGCGCTTCGGGTCGAGTGCCCGGGCAACGGCAACCGCGGTGACCCGGGAGACGTCGTGCTCGGCCGACCGGCCGCCGAAGACGAGCATCACCCTCGTGCGTCGCGCTTCGCTCATGACACCACCTGGAGGACCGCGCGGATGCCGAGGCCCATGATGAAGAGCCCACCGAGTCCGTAGAGCAGCTCCTGGCGGCCCTTCATCTGCGCGCGGTACTGGTAGAGCAGGCCGATCGTGATGAAGATCAGGAACCCGTAGAACATGTGGAAGCGCGGAACGCTCTTGCGGTACGCCTCGTCACCCGCGACCAGGATCGTGCCGAGCAGGACCTGGATGAGGATCGCCCCCTCCGCGACGATCGTCGCGATCCAGACCGGCCGCCCCCGCAGCCCCTTCCAGCGCCACGCCGCGAGCATGTACAGGCCCGCGAGCGCGTTGAGCACGATGCCGA
>JADGON010000207.1 GCA_017882945.1 Acidimicrobiia bacterium
ATCACGGCGACTCCGCGAACTGCGACCGTCGGGGCCGACACGCCGGCGACGACGGCGCGTGGCGGCCGCCGGTCGTGGCTCCGTTCGCCCTCCTTCGGCGCGGCCGTCATCATGGGCCTCGCACTCGCGTCTCGACTCCCCGGGTACCTGTACCAGCTCATGGACACGGACGAGAGTGCCATCGCGACGATGGCGATGGTGCTGAATCGTGGCGGTGTCCTGTACCGCGACGTGATCGACCGGAAGCCGCCGATCCCTGCATTCGTGTACGCGGGGTCGTTCCTCGTCAGCGGGAATCGCGACCTGCGACCGCTGCACCTCATCGCGGCGCTCGGGCTCGGCGCATCGGCGTTGGTGCTCGCATGGGGTGCTCGCCGGGTCGCCGGCCCGGTCGCCGGGTGGTGGGCCGCCGGTCTGCTGATCGCGGGGACCACCGCACTGCAACCGCCCGACGCGCAAGCTGCCAACTTCGCGCACCTCGCGTTGCTGCCCGCCTGCGGCGCGATCGTTGCGGCCCGCGTCGGGACCCGCCGCAGCGCGCTGCTGGCCGGGATCCTCATCGGCGTCGCCACCCTCACGCGCCAGACCTGGATCGTCGGGGTCATGCCGGGGGCGTTCGCGGCCTGGTGGTTCGGCGATCGCCGGTGGAGTCGCGTGGCGATCGTCGTCGGGGCCGCAGCACTGACGGTCGCGTCCATCGCCCTCGTCGTGCCCTTCGGCGACTTCTGGCATTGGACGTTCTCTGGCAATGGATCGGTGCTCGCCGTCGGCGAATCTCTCGATGTCGAAGACCGAGCCGCGATCGTGTTCGAGCTCTTTCTGCTCGCGAACGTGGCCACGTGCTGGCTGGTGGCCAGACGGGGCTGGCGTCGAACCGATCTCGATCTCTGGCTCTGGCTGGGAACCGGCCTCGTGGCGTTCGCCGCCGGGTTTCGCTTCTTCGGGCACTACTGGCTCCAGGTGCTTCCGCCACTGTGCCTGCTCGCGGGGCTCGGAGCCGCTTCCTGTCGGACCGGGCTCCGCCGCGTGCTGATCGTGGTGGTCGCCGTCCCCGCGGTCGCGGCGTGGACCATCGCACTCGTCGATCCACCCAACTTCGGCGCGGGCGTCGTCCGTCCGCTCGCCAGCTACGTGCAGCGCCATACCAACCCCGGTGATCTCGTGACCGTCTGGGGCAGCGCGCCCGATCTCTACTGGCGCTCGGGACGCTCACCGGGCGGAGCGCTCATCACCACGGACTTCGTCGTCGGCAAGACCGCATGGCGGCGCGACGGAGCCGCACGGCTCGCCGACGCGACACCGGGCGCGCGCGCGATCTTCCTCCGGTCGCTGCGAGCGCACCCTCCGAAGCTGTTCCTGGATACCGCTACGGCCCACCTGCGCGGCTACGGCAGCTATCCGCTCTCCCGCATACCTTCGGTCGAAGCCTTCGTCGACGCCCATTACCGGCGCATCGGCACGGTGCGCGGCGTGACGATCTACGAGCATCGTCCGGCGAGCACGGGCTCTCCCTGACGAGAGGCGCGTGGCAAGATCCGCACCATGCTGCAGTCCCACGACCACGACGGCGTCCGGGTGTTGACGCTCGACCGGCCCGAGAAGCTCAACGCCATGACCAGCGCCCTCTACCGGGCGTGCGCCGAGAACCTGGCCGAAGCTGCGGCGAACGACCGGGTCGGGGCGGTGGTGCTCACCGGCAACGGCCGTGCCTTCTGTGCGGGCAACGATCTCGGCGAGCTGATGGGTGCCGCGGCCGGCGAGGCCGGAGCCGATCAGGGCGCGTCGTTCGCCGCGTTCATGGACGCGGTCTCGACGTTCCCCAAGGCCCTGCTCGCGGCGGTCAACGGCGTGGGCGTGGGCATCGGGATGACCCTGCTCCCCTACTGCGACGCCGCCGTCATCGCCGAGTCGGCGCGGCTGAAGGGACCCTTCCTGCCGCTCGGCGTGGCACCGGAGGCGGGCTCGTCCGCGACGTTCGCCGCGCTGATGGGGTGGCAACG
Organism: Acidimicrobiia bacterium; assembly: GCA_017882945.1. Taxonomy (GTDB): domain Bacteria; phylum Actinomycetota; class Acidimicrobiia; order IMCC26256; family JAENVU01; genus Chersky-806. Next base: position 2,001 of record JADGON010000207.1, read on the forward strand.
GGCTGCCCGCATCCTGCTGTCGGGGTCGTGGGTCACCGCACCCGAGGCGGTAGCCGTCGGCCTCGCGCTCGAGGTCGCGCCCGACGGTGAGGTCGTCGAGCGCACCGTGGCGATCGCGCGCGAGTTCGTCACCGCCGGCCCCCTCGGCTCGCTGATGGCCACGAAGCAGCTGCTCATCGACGCGCGACGCGACCTCGTGGCGGCCGCCAGGACGCGCGAGGACGCGGCCTTCGCCGCGCTGTTCGCCGCCGGCGTGCCCGGCACGGCCTCCACCTTCTGAGGTCGACCGCGCGCCGCGGACGCCGAGGTTCGGCAGCGACGTGTCGGAGGTCCGAGCACCTGTCCCTGCGCTCCTGAGCGTCGATCGCCGCGACGCCCTACGCTACGTTCCAGATCTTCTCGGGGGGGAGCTGCGGTGCGCCGATGGATGGGACGACTCGCGATCGTGAGCGTCGCGCTGGCGATGGTCGGAGCGAGCGCGGCGACCGCCACGGCGGGCGCCGACGACGGTCACGGCCACGGCCACGATCGGCCTCGGGTGCTGCTCGTCGGCAGTTGGAACCATCGCCCCGGGCAGTTCTCGTCAATCCAGGCCGCCGTCGACACGGCACGAGCGGGTGACTGGGTCCTCGTTGCGCCGGGCGACTACCACGAGCGCGCCGATCATGCGAACGACGGCCACGCCGGCGACGCCACCGGCGGCGTGATGATCACCAAGCCGGGCATCCACCTGAGGGGCATGGACCGGAACCGGGTCGTCGTCGACGGCACCCAGCCCGGATCGTCACCCTGCGCATCGTCGCTCGCGGCACAGGACCCGGGTCCGGCACGCTCCGACGGATCAACCGCCGGGCGAAACGGCATCGAGGTGTTCAAGGCCTCCGGCGTGAGTGTGGAGAACCTCACCGTGTGCAACTTCCTCCGGTCCGGCGGTGGCGGCAACGAGATCTGGTTCAACGGCGGCGACGGGAGCGGAACGACGGGTCTGGACAGCTACTCGGGCGCGTACCTCTCGACCACATCGACGCATTGGGCATCGGGCGCGCTCCAGGCTGAATACGGCCTGTTCGCGAGCAACGTGAACGGACCCGGGGTGATGATCCACACCTACGCGAGCAACATGGCCGACTCCGGCTACTACATCGGGGCCTGTCCGGACTGCCAGTCGTGGCTGGTCGATGCCCACGCACAGAACAACGCGCTCGGCTACTCGGGTACGAACTCGGGCGGCCGGCTCGTCGTCGCGCTCTCGGAATGGGATCACAACAAGACCGGGATCTCCACGAACAGCCAGAATAATGACGACGCGCCTTCACCACAGGACGGCTCCTGCCCGAACGGGGCACCGGGCCCCGGAGGCATCGGGTCCTGCACGTACTTCGTCGGCAACTGGATCCACGACAACAACAACCCGAACGTGCCCGGTTCGGGAACGGCGGAGCTGGGACCGGTGGGCACGGGCATGGTCCTGTCCGGCGGGCGCCACGACACGATCCTGGCGAATCGAGTGGAACGCAATGGCGCGTGGGGTCTGCTGCTCGTCCCGTTCCCGGACACCGGCACGCCGCCACCCGTGGCCAACTGCGCGGGCGGGGTGAAGAACCCCGATGGCCTCCTGGGCTCCCTCGGCGTCACGTGCTACTTCGACGACTTCGGCAACGAGGTGAGCGGCAACGTCCTGCGCGACAACGGTGGGTTCGCCAATCCGACCAACGGAGACCTCGGCGAGATCAGCGGCCTGAACACACCCGGCAACTGCTGGCACGACAACGTCGACCCGAACGGGGTCACCAGCGCACCCGCCGACCTGCAGACGACGCACGCAACGTGCGGGGTCGCGAATCAGGGAGCAGGCCTCACCGACCCGCTGTCGCTGCAGGTGATCTGCGACACCGAGGCGTTCGGCCCGTGCCCACCGACGGCCGGTCAGTCGTATCCTCGCCGAACCGCGGTGACGCTCACGCCACTCCCCCGCCAGCCCACCATGCCCGACCCGTGCGTCGGAGTGCCACGCAATGCGTGGTGCACGCGCGAGGACCGCCCTTGGCGCTGAGGTGCGCGCGAGTGTGCACGACGTGCACTCCGGAACCCTCGACGCTTGATGTTGTCGACGGGGAGCCGCGGCAGTAGGTTGCGCGGACGCGGAGCTCGTTCGACCCGCCCCCAGGGAGGCGCCCAGATGCCCGAACGCACCGAGTACGCACCGGGAACCCCGTCGTGGACAGACCTCGCGAGCCCGGACATCGCCGCGAGCCAGCAGTTCTATGGCTCCCTGTTCGGTTGGGAGTTCTCCGAGGCGGACACTGGCGACCCGGGCAACCCGTACGTGATGGTGCGCCAAGGCGGCAAGGACGTCGCCGGCATGATGAAGCTCTCGCCCGAGATGCAGGCCGGTGGGATGCCGCCGGTATGGAGCACGTACGTGACGGTCAAGGATGTCGAAGCCGCCACGGCAAAGGCGACGGAGCTCGGCGGCGCAGTGTTGAGCGGTCCGATGGACGTGATGGACGCGGGTCGCATGTCGGTGATCGCGGACCCGACCGGCGCGGTCTTCTGCGTGTGGCAGGCGAAGGGGACCATCGGCGCGCAGCTCGTCAACGAGCCGGTGTCGCTCACCTGGAATGAGCTCATGTCCCCGGACGTCGATGCGGCCAAGCAGTTCTACGGCGGTCTCTTCGGCTGGAAGGCCGAGACCATGCAAATGGGTGGCGACGGACCGCCGTACACCGTGTGGATGCTCGGCGAGGCTGGCATCGGTGGTGCGATGGCGCCTCCGATGGAAGGGATGCCCGCGTTCTGGGGCGTCTACTTCGCGGTCGCTGACTGCGACGCCACGGTGGCGAAGGCAACGAGCCTCGGCGCCAACGCGCTGAACGGGCCGATGGACGTGCCCGAGGTCGGACGCATGGCCGCGCTGATGGACCCGCAGGGCGCGGCGTTCAGCGTCATCAAGAACGCCGGCACACCGACCTGATCTGAGCC
>JADGON010000208.1 GCA_017882945.1 Acidimicrobiia bacterium
AGCGGGTCCGGCCGCCGACGCTGGTCTCCGAGATCGTGAGCGAGGTCGCGTGCGTCGACGGCGGGTGGAGCGTCACGTCGAACCCGCACCGGGTGGATGCCGCGAGGGCCGCCGACCTGGACGCCTTTGTGCGCGGCGACCGCAGGTTGCCCGTCGTGTTGGTCGCGCCCGACATGCACGGAGCGGTGCTGGCCGACGCCCCGCGCTTCGCGGCGGACCTGGTGGCGCTCGCGCACGTCGTCGTGCTCGACGGTCCGAGCGCCGTCGACGCGCTCGACGCGGAGCTGGGCGCCGGACGCGGCGCGCCCGTCGGGGGGGTGCGCCTGCTCTGGCCGTCGTGGCGATCCTCGGACGCACCGGGACACCATCGGGCGTGGAGAGCGGAAGAGGTCGCGGGGCCGGACGGGCCGCGAGCGCGCGTCGCCGAGATCCTGTCGGACCTCGTCCTCGGTGCCGCGACCCTGCGGGTCGAAGGCGACCCCCTGGTCGAACAGCTCGCGCGCAGCCAGGACACGGCGGAGCTCCAGGAGCGGCGCGTCGAGCTGGAGAGCCTCCGGGGCGCGGTGCTCGACGACCGCGCGGCGGCCGAGGAGCTCATCGCCGAGTACCAGTCCGAGCTCAGTCGGTCCGACGAGCAGGTGTACCTGCTGGAAGCGGACCTCGAACGCGAACGCGAGCTGCGGCTGCGCTTCGAGCAGGCCTACCTGACGCTGGCGACCGGAGGGTCCGACGCGGCGGCCGCGGCGGACCTGGCTGCGCTTCCGACCAGCAACCTCGGCGAGGTCGTGCGCCGGGCCAAGCAGACGCGCCGGAACCTGGTGATCCTGCCCGAAGCCGAGCGGTCCGCCGCCGAGTGGCGCTACGACCGCGTGGACCTGGTCGAGCAGGATCTCGCGCGCCTGGACTCGGTGGCCGCCGCGTGGGCGTCGGGCTCGCTGAACATGGACTTCGGCGCCGCGTGTCGGGAGATCGGCCTGGACTGGGTCCGGGACGTCAGTGCGTCGGCCAAGCAGAAGTACGCCGAGGACTACCGGCGTTCCTACCTCGGCCGGCCGATCATGCTCGGCCCCCACTTCCGCCGGGACGGGCGCCAGCTCGTCCGCGTGTACTGCTTTCTCGACGAAGCGGAGCGGCGGGTCATCGTCGGCCACGTCGGCCGTCACCTTCGGGATCGGACGACCTGATCCGGCCCGGGACGGCCCGCGTCGAGGTATCCCTATACTCGGGCGCCACCCGGAGGGATGACTGAGCGGCCGAAAGTGCTCGCCTGCTAAGCGAGTAGGGGGTTTTAAGCCTCCTCGAGGGTTCAAATCCCTCTCCCTCCGCCAAACGAACCGGGTAGGAGTGCGCAATGCCCGCCGACGCCGAGATCACGCATGCACTGACCGAGCTGGGTGCGGCGACGCTCGGCGAGAGTGGGGCGCGGGCCATGCGCGCGCGCGTCCACTCGGTGTGGCCCGGCGCGCGCCTCGCCGCACCCGCGTTCCCCGTCCGCTGCACCCCGGGTGACAACCTCGCGATCCACGTCGCCGTGGCCGAGGCCGAGCCCGGCGACGCCCTGGTGGTCGACGTCGGCGACTTCCGCGAGCTCGGGTTCTGGGGCGAGGTCCTGACGACGGCGGCCAAGGCCCGCGGTCTGGCCGGCCTGGTCATCGACGGCGGCGTACGGGACACGGCCGAGATCCAGGCCCACGGCTTCCCGGTGTTCTCGTCGATGATCGCGTTGCGCGGTGCGGGCAAGCGCAAGAGCGGCTCGATCCGCGCGCCGATCACCTGCGGTGGCGTGCCCGTCGAGCCCGGCGACTGGGTGGTGGGCGACGGCGACGGTGTCGTCGTCGTGCCCAGAGAGGCGATCGCTGACGTGATCAACGCGGGCCGGGTGCGCGCGGCGAAGGAGACCGCGATGTTCCGCGCGCTGTGGGAGGGACGCACCACGCTCGAGCTGCTCGACCTGGATCCGTCGCCCATCGAGGATGGCAGCGGCGGGTGGAGCAGACCGTGACCAAGGTGCTCATCGCCACCGACGGGTCGGAGAGCGCACGCGCCGCGGCGGCCCGGGCGGGGGAGCTGCTCGGCCCGGTGACCGAGGTGACGGTGCTCGTGGTCGTGACCGGCCTTCCGGGTGACGACGCCGGCGGGATCGAGGGTTCGACCGAGACTCCCGAGGAAGCCGAGCGAGAAGTTGAGACCGAGCGGAGCGACGCGGCCGCGGCGATCGACGCGGTCGTCGCGGTGCTGCCCCCGACGTGGCGGTCGCTCGTGATCCGGCGGGTCGAAGCCGGCGATGCCGGACCGATGGTCGTCTGGGTCGCCGAGCAGAACGGCGCCGACCTCATCGTCGTCGGCTCGCACGGTCACGGGATCCTGCAGCGTCTCGTGATGGGCTCGGTGAGTGGCCACGTCGTCCACCACGCGCCCTGCCCCGTGCTCCTCGTCCGCGCTGCCCCCTCCTGAACCGGTCCTTTCTCGGTCTTGGGGTTGGGTGGGGTGGGTCTAGGCGGGGGTGACGCGGTTGGCCGGGGTCTCGCCCGCGAGGACGGCGCGCACAGCCTCACCGGCGACGACGGCCATCCTCGTGCGGGTTGCAGTCGTCGCGCTCCCGATGTGCGGGAGGACGACGGCGCGCGGAGCCGCGAGCAAGCGCGGGTGTACTTCGGGCTCGCGCTCGAAGACGTCCAGACCGGCCGCGAAGATCGTGTCGTCCTCGAGCGCGATCGCGAGCGCTTCCTCGTCGACGACCGGACCGCGCGCGGTGTTCACCAGCACTGCGGTGGAGCGCATCAGACCGAGCTCGCGGGCGCCGATGAGATGCCGCGTCGCGTCGGTGAGCGGCACGTGCATGCTCACGATGTCCGCCTCCGCGAGCATCCGGTCGAGGTCTCCCGCCCAGCCCGCCATCCCGGTGTCGTGGCGGGTGTGATGGAGCACGCTCATCCCGAAGCCCGCGGCGCGGCGGGCCACAGCCTTTCCGATGCGGCCGTAGCCCACGAGACCGAGTGTGGCCGCGTGAACGTCGCGGCCGAGGTACTGCATGATCCCCCAGCCCGACCACCGCCCCGCCCGTAGATCCGCCTCGGCATCGTGCGCGAGACGAGATGCGGCCAGGATCAACAGGAACGCCAGGTCGGCGGTGGTCTCGTCGAGCACCCCGGGGGTGTTGCACACCGCGATGCCGAGCTCGGTGGCTGCGGCCACATCGATGTTGTCGTAGCCCACCGCGACGTTGGCGACGACGCGCAATCGACCCGCGCCGGCACCGGCGCTCAGCACGTCCCGGTCGATGCGGTCGGTGAGCAGGCAGACGATCGCGTCCACGTCCGGTGCGGCCGCCACCAGCTCGTCGTGGGTGAACGGCCGATCGTCAGCGCGGGCCACGAGCTCGTGGCCCGCGCGCTCGAGCGGCTCCAACCCGCCGTCGGGCAGGCGGCGGGTGACGAGGACTCGCGCCACTAGTGGTCCGTGTAGTCCACCGGGCCCGCGCCGCTGACGCCGACGGCGAAGCAGAAGCAGTGGATCGGTGCGTGGTCGCTCACCGGACGAAGGCTGTGCACGAGGTTCGGCGGGATGTGGACGAGATCGCCCTGCACGATCTCGCGCTCCTCGCCGTCGATCATCATGATCCCGCGGCCGGCGGTGACGTAATAGAACTCGTGGGTCGGATGCGAGTGCGGGTCGACGAGTCCGCCGCCCGCCACCTCGAACTCACTCACCAGCTCGAGGAAGCCGCCGTCGGTGATGTCCTTCATCTCCCGCGGGTTGACGAGCCACCACACGGGGACGGTGCCGTTGTGCTCGACGACCGGCGCCACGTCCTCGATCGACCGCACGTCCATGGTGGCCCTCCCACACTGGTTGCGTTGCCCGCCGAGCGTATCTGACACCCACGTCAGATCGCTCGACGCGAGACTTCCGCGATGGGCGATCAGCCGCGACGCGAGGAGTGGGAGCAGCAGGCCGGCGACTGGGTCGAGCTGACGACCGATGACCCGTTCTACGACCGCCTCAACAAGCCGGCGTTCCTCGAGCTCGTGCCCGAGCCCGGCGCGCTCACGCTGGATGTCGGGTGCGGTGAGGGCCGCTTGGCGCGCGAGCTGACCGCGCAGGGCCA
>JADGON010000030.1 GCA_017882945.1 Acidimicrobiia bacterium
CGTGCGGCAGCGACGTCTCCGCGACGATCAGGAGGTTGGGATGCAGCGCGCCGAGCCGCTCGGCCCGCAGCCGCACCTGCTCCTTCGACTCCTCCGCGGTGACGAGCAGCACGAGCGCGCCCGCGGCAGCCATGCGCGCGAGGGCCTGGAGCATGAGGGTGCTCTTGCCGATGCCGGGCTCACCCCCGAGCAACGTGACGGAGCCACCGACGAGCCCACCGCCCAGCACCCGGTCCAGCTCCTCGATCCCCGTGGGCCGCCTCGCGGCGAGGCGGGTATCCACCTCACCCAACGGCACCGGGTGGTCCGTGGGGCCGCCGTTCTCCCTGCCCGCCGCAGAGGTCGCTGGGACCGCCTCCTCGGCCAGGGTGTCCCACCCGCCGCACTCGGGGCACCGGCCCAGCCACCTGGGCGCCTGGGCGCCACACTCCTTGCACGAGAACCGAACGCGTGTTCGTGTCATGGGTGCAGGGTAACGCGAGCGTGGGACAACCGCGGTGGACCGTCAGGCGGTCGAGAGCCGGGTGTCGGTGCGCGCGAGGTGGGTGCACTCGCGTCGAAGGCCCGTCACGCCAACCGGCTCAGATTGCCACGACTGCTCGGTGTCGACGGTGTGCTCGTGCGGGGATCGCATCGCCCTCTACCGATTGACCTGGGACCTCGGCGACATGGCTGCGTATTTCAGCCTCATGTCGCTCGCGATCATCCAAAGATCGCTCTCGGGGGGAGTCAGGCCAACGGTGTCCCAGTCGACGAGCAACAGCTCGTTCCCGCGGCGCATGAGGTTGCCCGGATGCGGCTCCCCGTGGGTGATCACCCTGCGGTTCGCCTTCGACTCGACCGCGGACGCGAGGCGATCGAATGCTTCCAGCCGACGAATGACTTCGGGCGCGCGCGGTCCGAGCCAGGCACGCGTCGATCTCCGCGAACGCCGACTCGCGAGACTCGAGCGGAAGGCCTTCGTCGAGATCGTCGACGGTGACGAACCGTCGCTCCCCGCGGCATCAGCCACGACCCAGTGGTAGCTCCCGAACCCCAACGGGGCGTATTCGATCGCCGTCGCCTCGAATCCCCAACTGGCGGAGAGCGCGACCCCGATCTCCGCCTCGTCGAGATCGTCGGGGACCGCCAGCGCGGGGCCACCGTAGGTTCCAGGCTGGCGCGAGGCCCGCGGGTTGTCGGGTCCGGGTGCGCCGAGGGGAAGCCGGTCCGAGACCGCCGGGTACGGTCCGTCGATGACCCCGTTCGTCGTCGGCTTCGACCTCGACATGACGCTGATCGACTCACGCGCCGGCGTCCACGCGACGATTCGTGCGCTCGTCGAGGAAACCGGGGTGTTCATCGATCCCGATGTCGTCGTCGAGCGGCTCGGACCTCCGCTCGAACTGGAGCTGGCCGCGTGGGTCCCCACGGAACAGGTGGACCCGCTCGCCGACCGGTTCCGCGAGCTGTACGCGCAGCTCGGCATCGAGGGGACGCTGGCCCTTCCGGGGGCCGCCGAGGCGCTCGACGCCGTGCGGGCCGCGGCAGGGCGCACGCTCGTGGTGACGGCAAAGTACGAACCGAACGCGTGGCGCTGCCTCGAGCACACGAACCTCACGGCTGACGCGGTCGTCGGTTGGCGCCACGGGCCGCAGAAGGGCGAGACGCTCGTCGAGCATGGCGCGATCGCCTACGTCGGTGACACGCCGCCCGACATGGACGCGGCGCGCCTCGCAGGGGCGGTCGCGCTCGGCGTTCCGACCGGACCGTTCTCGGCCGCCGAGCTCGAAGCCGCCGGGGCCGACGTGGTGCTCGCCTCGCTCATGGATCTCCCCGCCTGGCTTGAGATGCATCTGGCCTCGCCCGCTGCTGCTCCCGACTGATCACACACCGGCGAGCACAGATGCACCATCAGGTGGCTCTGGGGCTCCGTGCTCCGCGCCGGCGGCGGTACCGCAGCTCGCCGGCAACCAACAACCCGATCGCGATGACCCCGGACGCTATGCCGACGATCAGCAACAGGATTCGGGTCATCTCGGTCTCGCTCGAGGTGGTGTGCATCGGGACGACGGTTCCCGGAGGCACCGCAAACACCTGCGGGGATTCGTGCGGGAGAACCGCGGTCACGTGCAGGCGCACGGCGTCCCGCGTCTGTGCGAGCAGCTGCTGATCCAGCGCCGCGACGTCCACGCGCTCGGCGCTGAGCCGCGCGAGCAGATCCGGATCGGCGCCGACGCCCGTCTTCACGTCCTTGAGGTCACCCACCCCGGAGAATGACCACTCGGTCGTGAACGTCGACGACGTGCGCGTCACGCGCACCGCGCGCAACGGCCCGTCGGCCCCGTTGAGCTCGGCCACCACGGCGCCCGCGTCCTCGGCGCGCGCGAACCCCTTCGAGATCGTGAGGACCGCACCGCCGTTCTTTCCACGCTTCCAACCGGAGGACCGCCACCCCGCCGCAGTCAGATCGCCCAACCGCACGGCATTCTCGAGCTTCGCTCCGCCCACCTCCGCGGCCTTCACCGCCGCCGGATCGAGTACAACGCGAGCGCTGACGGTCCCGCTGCCGTCGTCGCGCACATCGATCCGGACCGTCGTGTCGACGCGACACGCGGACAGACCGACGACGAGCAGGACCACGACCAGCAGCGACCGACGCACCGCCGGAGTCTGTCAGCCCGCCCGATACGGCAGCCCCAGCAACCCTGCGAGCTTGATCGCATCCTGGTTGGTCCCGCCGGACAGTCCGGATCCAAGCCCGTGTTTGCGCCAAAGCGCGTATGCGGAGACCGGAATCGACGCGCCACTCCGGAGCACCAGGCGCGGTCGAGGCCGGAGCAGACCGTACGAGACGTCGACCCAGGCGATGTCTCCAATCGCCACCTCATGGCGCTCGAGCCGGTTCTGCACGAACACCAGGTCCTGGAACACGTCGACGTGGGCACGGAACCCCGTGGCCCCATGCACCAGCAGCAGCGCGGCGAGCCAGACCGAGTCCCAGCTCTGAAACACCCGCACGAACCACAGGCACATCACCGCCAGCAGCACCTCGGCGATGCACTCGAACCGAAACATCGACCCCACATACCGCCGCACCACTCCCGGACCCCGCAGCGCCCCACCCATCCCCCGGTTCCGAGTCACCGAACGTCAGGCTTCTGCCACGGCAGACTGAGCGCCGTCGCCAGGCTCTGCAGGTCGGCGTCGGACGAGAAGAGCAACGACCGCTGACGGAAGGCGACCATCGGGACCCAGCTCCCGTCCCGGAGCACGAGGCGCGGCGCACGGCGCCAGTCTGGGCTCGCGACGCAGGCGGCCTCGCCGGCCGGGATCTCGTAGTGCGAGACCGGGTTCTGGACGACGATCCGCTCACCGTCGAGGTCCACGTGGACCCGGAACATGATCAGCGCCCAGAAGAGGGACCCCACGCCGGCGAACACGAAGAGCCAGGAGAGCTGACCCACCGGGAGGCTGGGCCCGTACCCGTCGCTGATGCTCTCGAGGCCCAGGACCCGGACGAGCGGGACCGACGCGATCAGCACAAGACCGAAGAACACCGCGTGCCCGCGTCGAAGCCGATACCGCCACCCAACGAACCGCTCCCCCTGCCCCAGCACCACCCCACCAATATGCCAAATCCGACAACCACCCGAAACCGCCCACACCACACCTGCCCGAGCTCTTGACCCCGCCCTTGACCTTGTCCCAACCCAGGAAGAGCCGGAGCGTGCGTTGCTCCACCAAACGAGTTCGCCTGCGCCTCCCAGCAGGCGTTGTCTGAGCGACTGGAGCGGTGCACGCTCCAGTCTCAGGACGTTGACTGACGAGAGCTCAAAGAACGAGAGCAAACGAAGAAGCGACGGACCCCCGAAGGAATCCGCCGCTTCCAAGAAACGCTATGGAGAGAAGGGCGTCAGCCCTCGGACCCGCTACCAGCAAGCTCCACCGGAGGAGGCTCGACCGCTTCGATCGTGCGGAACACGATCTCGTCAGCCAGAGCATCCACGACGATCGTCTCGCCGGCGTGGAACTCCTTCCACAGGATCCGCTCGGAGAGCGGGTCCTCGACCATCCGCTGGATCGCCCGGCGCAGCGGACGAGCCCCGAGGGTGGGGTCGTAGCCCTTGGCCGCGAGCAGCAGCTTGGCGTCGTTCGTGAGCTCCAAGGTGAGGCCCTGGCCCTCGAGCTGGGTCTGCACCCGCTTGACGAGCAGGTCGACGATCTCGGTGACCTCGGCCTGGCTCAGCTCGCTGAACACGATGACGTCGTCGATGCGGTTCAGGAACTCAGGCCGGAAGTGCCGCTTGAGCTCCTCGGTGACCTTGCCCTTCATGTTCTCGTACGTGACCTGCTCGTCCGTCCGGCTGAAGCCGACGGTTGCCTTGCGCAGGTCCGCGGTGCCGAGGTTCGACGTCATGATGATCACGGTGTTCTTGAAGTCCACCGTGCGGCCCTGGGCGTCCGTGAGCCGTCCGTCCTCCAGGATCTGGAGGAGGGCGTTGAACACGTCCGGGTGGGCCTTCTCGATCTCGTCGAAGAGCACCACGGAGAACGGCTTGCGCCGCACCGCCTCGGTGAGCTGGCCGCCTTCGTCGTAGCCGACGTAGCCCGGAGGCGAGCCGA
>JADGON010000209.1 GCA_017882945.1 Acidimicrobiia bacterium
GCATCCCGCAGCCGCGAGAGCGCCCTCGACTCTCGACCCTTGACCCGCTCGATGACGCGCAGATGCAGCTCCGAGGACTCGTGGGGCCGACCGAGGAAGACCAGCGTGAGTCGGGGACCAAGCTCCTCCCACGCCGGCAAGGTGTCGATCTTCGCCTCCGGGTACGGCTCGATCTCGAGGTAGCTGATCCCACCGAATGCCGAGCTCAACTGGTCCTGGATCCCGCTCTCGACGCCGAGGACGTCGACCTCGAGCCGATGCGCGCAGTACGCGACGTCGCGCGGGGTCAGCGGTTCAGCGCGCGCGGCGGCGAGCGCACCGAGCAGAGCCACTGCGACCGCGGCTGACGTGCCGGCCCCGCAGCCGGCCGGGACTGCGGAACGGATGGTGACCTCGACGGCAGTACCCGGCGGCGGAGGGAGCGCGTCGACGGCGGCCTCCAGCAGCGGGTGGCGCGCGACCCGTGACGCGCCCGGAACGACTGGATACCGGTCACCGAAGGCCGCGACGTCGAGCATCACGGGCTCAGGCCCCGTCGTCGCGCGGATCGAGACCTCCACTCCCGGGGTCACAGCAATGTTCACGACCCGCCCGGGCCCGCCGAACCACGTGTCGGTCCACCCGCCGTTGTCGCAGATCCGGACAGGCGCCGACGCCTCGATCACCGGCTCAGCCCGTGGCGAGCAGCACGCCGACGAAGGTCGCCCCGACCGCAGCGAGCACGCCGAGCCCCGCGAGCGCACCACCGAGCGCGGGTCGACGCCGCGCGAACAGGATGTGTCCGAGGGCCGCCATTCCTGAGACCGCCACGAGCAGAAGCTTGACGAGGAGCGTGGTGAGGTACGCGCTGGACCGATCGCCCACCTTGATCGCGAACAGGTTCCAAACCCCGGTGACCAGGAGGAGCCCGAACGCCGGCCAGGCGAAGAGCTGGAACCGACGCGCCACGGATCGGGCCGCCTCGACGCCGCCGACGCGCCGCAGGACGGGGACGACGCCGGCCAGCGCGATCTGTCCGCCGACCCACACCGTGGCCGCGAACACATGCAGGAACAACCGGATCGTGGCAACGCTCACGGGCAGCACAGTCGGAGGTTACGACGTGGCCACGACGGCGATCAGGTGGGCGCGGGCTCAGCCGAGGGTTGTCGCGTGGGGATCCGGCGGGTGAAGAACAGTGCGATGAGGGCGACCACGGCGAGGAGCGACAACGCGGTGCGCAGCGCGGCGATGCGCGAGTCTGCGTTCTCCTGGACGATCGCGTCTGCCGTCTTCGGAGGCACGTCGGCCTTCTCGAGCGCGGCGGTCAGGTCCGCGTCGGAGATGAACGGGATCCCGCCGGCCAGTGACACCTGCGCCTCCGAGGAGAGATCCTTGGGAACGTCGGGATTGTTCTGGATGCCACTGAAGAACGAGGCCGTCAATGCAGAGATGAGCACCGCTCCGGCGAGCGCGGTCCCGATCGAAGCGCCGAGGTTCGTCACCGTGTTCTGCACTCCACCGACGTCGCCGCTCTGCTCGTCGGGCACCGACGACACCGTGACACTCCCGAGCTGGGACGCCAACGCGCCGATGCCGAGGCCGGCGAGCAGCATCGGCCAGGTGATGATCTCGGGGCCCGCGCCCGCATCGAGTGCGGCCACCAGGACGACGATGCCGAGGAACAACGCCAGGAAGCCGACCTGAACGACGCGGCGGGGCGATGCGTGCGGGAACACCTTGGGTATGCCCGCCGCGGCCAGCAACAGCGTGATCGACAGGGGGAGCAACCGGACACCGGTCTCGATCGCCGAGAGCCCGAGCGCGACGGAGAGGAACAACGGGACGACGAAGAACAGGCCGGCCTGGAGGAAGTACTGGAAGAAGAACGACGTGAGGCCACCTTGGAGGAGCCGGTTCCGCAGCATCGCCGGGTCGAGCAGAGCGGCCTCTCCGCCTGCAACCCGGTGGCTCTCCCACCACATGAAGAACCAGAGCACGGCGCCACCGGCGAGCATCAGCCAGATCACCGGCGACAGGCCCAGCCATTCGGGCGCGCCGGACTTGGGCTGGACGAAGCCCCAGGTCCCCGAACGGAGGATGCCGTACACGACGAGCCCGAGGCCGAGGGCCGACAAGGCAGTGCCCACGAGGTCCAGCCGTGCGCCCGCTTCCGCGGGTGTGTCGGCCATGCGCCGGGTCAGGGCGAGGATGACGAGCACCACGAGAACCTCGCCGACGAACACCCACCGCCACGAGGCGTACGTGGTGAAGAGACCGCCGATCAACGGACCCGCCGCGACCGCGATCGCACCCGCCGACGCAACCAGTCCGTAGGCACGAGGACGTTCGCCGCGTGCGAAGTTCGACGCGACCAGCGCGACGATCGCCGGCATGATCAACGCGGCTCCGACACCTTCGAGCAACGACCATCCGAACATCAGCACGGCGAGGTTCGGTGAGATGGCCGTGGTGAACGACCCGCAGGCGTAGATGATGCACCCGATCGCGAACGCACGCTTGCGGCCGAGGATCTGGCCCAGCTTGCCCCCGGTGATCATGAGCGACGCCATCACCAACGTGTAGAAGGTGATGGCGGTCTGGATCCCGGTGACCGTGGTACCGACGTCCTTGGCGACCGTCGCGATCGACACGTTCATGACCGAGCTGTCGAGAGTCATGAGGAACTGCCCCGACGCGAGCGTCAGCAACACGACCCCTGCGGCTCCGCCACCGCGCTCAGTCGAGCCCACCGCGCCCTCACCCCCCTGAGTCATCGCCGGCGCCCGGTTAGTTGTCGAGTTGGGAGGCCACCGCACCGAGGATCTCGGGCGGCACGAAGTTGTTCTCGGTCGTGGTTTCCGCCTCCGTGAGCTCGACCATTCGGGTGACCACCTCGGCGGGATCCATCTGTCCGGTGGTCACGAATTCGCGCATCATCTGGAACATGGGTGTCGCCGGCGCGTTGAGTGACCCGTCGCCGAACCACTCCCACATCGAGTCGGCCATGCGGTCGTTGAACCCGGTCAGATACGGGCCCGGGTTCAGGAGCGTGACGTCGATGCCTTGCGGTGCCAGCTCGGCTCGCATGGCCTTGCCCATCGCCTCCAACGCGTGCTTGGTCATGGAATACGGACCGAATGACGGGCCGACCATCACACCGGCGATCGACGAGACGATGATGACCCGCCCGGCGCCCTTCGCCACCATCCGCGGCAACACCTGCTGCGTGATGGCGAGTGTGCCGAACACGTTGACGTCGAAGAGGTGCCGCACCCGATCGAGCGGCACGTCCGCCATCGGTCCGGTCTGGCCGGCACCGGCGTTGTTGATGAGCACGTCAACGTCCCAGCCGGATGCCTTGCCGACATCGGCCGAAGTGATGTCGAGCTTCTCGACCGTGAGCTGCGGTGCATCGGCGCGAAGCTCCGCCGCTTGGGCTTCGGTCTCGGTGGTCGCGATGACTTCGTGACCTCGCGCCGCCAGGGCCAGACTCGCGCCTCTCCCGAATCCGGATCCTGCGCCGGTGATCAACACGGTCTTCGTCACGAGGGGGACCCGAGGACCTTCGCGCGGGAGCCGATCAGTGTGGGCATGGTGGTCTCCTTCGCGTCAAGGACCGCGCTCTTCCCGACCCTGCTTTGCGGAATGTAGCAGCGTGCCGATCAGCGATCCCTCAGCTTCGTCGGCACGGCGCCGAGGATCCCGGCCCTCAGTACGAGAGCGACGAATACCACTCTCCCCGGCCCCGCGGAGTGAGATCGAGGAGGTGCCACGTCGCACACAGCAGGTCGATCCCCCGCTCGCGGACGTCCGCCGACATCGACGGGTGAGCCGTATACGTGTGGCGAACCGTCCCGTCGTCGTCACGCACGAACACGGACACCGTCGAGTCCTGAGAGCCGTCGTCCTCCTCACTCCCCAGGTCGTGCTTGAAGGTGCTGTCGCCGCAGCTCAACAGGCGAAGGCGCGTCCACCCCCGCTTGCGCGCGTGCGCGCGGAGTGCGACCGGATCGGCGGCGGCCACCACCACAAGGTCGACGTTCTGCTCGAGGTGATGAGCGATCCCGTTGAAGCCGTCGATCCACTGGGTGCACATCGGGCAGGGGTCGGTCTGCGCCTTCCCGTACATCAAGTGGTAGACGACGAGCGGCCGATCGGGCCGGGTGAAGAGCTCGCTCAGCCGCACCGTCGACACCGGGGCGTCGCCGTCGTCGAGCGCCCGCGGTCCTTCGAGGAAGACGTAGTCGTCGACCACCGGACCGGGCGGAAGCGAACGGCGCATCTCGGCGACCCGTTCCCGCTCGCGCATCAGCTCGATCTCGGCGATCCGCAGCTGCTCCCGTGCGGCGACGTACTCCGCGGACTCGTTGCGAAGTCGGGTGTGCTCCATCACTCACCTACCTTGCCGGGTCGAAGGGCTTCCCCGAGCCCGTGGCGCACAGCAGCCGCAGGGTCTCGCGGTAGTAGCCCCAGTTGAAGTCGTGGACGAGCGTCGTTGCTGAGCTCCGCCGCAGAGGTCTTCATGCCCCTCCTCGCAACCAGGACGCCAGATCGCGGAGCTTGTCGGGCCATCCGCTCTCGAAGTCCGGCCGCGGACCTGGTGGCAGTCCGGTGTGCTCGAGGTGGAGCACCGTCCCCTCGCCGTCGGCGCGCAGCGTGATCGTCACGATGGTCGGGACACCGTCGATCATCCAACGCCAGCGCATGTAGTGCGGCGGGTCGAGCTCGAGGACCTCCGCATCGATATGTCCTCGCGGCGGTCCTGCGTCGAAGTGGAACTCGTGCCCGACGCGTGGTTCGAAGTCGTTCGGCATCAGCCACGCCGCGAGTGCGTCCCGGTCGACGATCGCGTTCCAGACGCGCTCGACCGGATGCCGGAAGCGCAACTCATGGATGACGCTGCCGTCCTCGGCGATCATGCGGACGCGTCCAGGTGCTCACCGAGCCGCTCCAGTGACCTGGCCCAGAAGCCGTCGAGACGCTCGAGCCACGCGTCCACCTCGGCCAGCCCGTCACGTTCCAGCGAGTAGTAGCGCTCGCGGCCCTCGCGGCGTTCAGCCACGGTGCCGACCGCGAGCATCAGGCGCAAGTGCTGCGACGTCGCGGAGCGACTGATCGGCAGCCCCCGCGCGAGATCAGAAGCGCGCTGCTCCCCCTGGCCCAGGCGCACCAACAGCTCGCGCCGGACCGGATGCGCGAGGACACCGAACGCGTCCTCCACCACCGGCGCTCCCGCTCGACCCACCCTCCGAGAATACGTAAGGAATATCTAACGCGTCAAGCATCGTGACGGTGGGTTCGAGGAACGGGCGAGAACCCACGCATCCAACGGTTGCTAGCGGTCCCTCCCGCCGCTCTCGCGAGCCGCGAACTCGAGCAGCTGCGGCGCCAGGAGCGGCCAGCCCTCGAACAACCCACCGGTGCCGGCGCGCGCCGCCGCGCTGCGCTCGTTCCACTCGTCGTCGCCCCAGGGAGGCTCGACCAGCTGCGAGCCGGGAACGAGCCGGTGCAGGAGCTCGGAGGTCGCGCGGGTGTGATACGGGTCGCTCGTCCCACTGCGGAAGATGAGCGTCGGCATCTCGAGCCTCGCGAACGCCTCGTCGGCAAGGCCCGGAACTGCCGTGTTCGGTCCGGGGCAGTACACCAGCATCCAACGCTCGAGCGTCTCGATGAACTCACGCGGGTCGAGGGCGAGGAACCGGGCGCGGTTCTCGGGATTGCGCTCCAACACCTCGGTCCATTCAGGGAGGTCGACGACCGCCTGCATCCCTCCCTGCCATGCGGCACGAATCGACTCACCGCAGTAGACGATGGCGAGCGTCAGCAGGCCGAACGGTCCTCCGGAGATCCACCACAGCGCGAGCTTCGACACCAGCTCGGGGTGGCGCGCGGCGGCGAGGAGCGAGACACGGGAACCTCCCGAGCCGCCGATCACGATCGCAGGCGCGAGGTCGAGCGCGACCAGCAGGCCGGCCAGCGCGTCGGCCTGCATCTCGGACTCGGACGCACCGGCGAAGCACACGTCGGAAGCGCCGGTGTTCGGACGATCCCAGATCACGACCTGTTGCCCCTGGGCCGCGAGCACCTCGGCGAGCTCGCGCACGCCGGGCGTGTCCTTGCTGAACCGTCCGCCCGGCGTGAGCACCCACGGTGTGCCTTTGCCGACGATCTCGTAGGCAATCGTCGTACCCTCGACTCCGACCGTCGCCATCTGTCTCCCCCGCGGCTACCGTCCCGATTGATCGACCGACCGCGTCGATCGTAGGGGGACTTGGATGACCTTCCCGTTGGACCAGGTCAAGGTGGTCGATGCCGACACGCATCTCACCGAGCGTCACGACCTGTGGACGAAGCGAGCCCCGGCCGCGTTCAAGGACCGGGTGCCGCACGTGGAACAGGTCGACGGTGCCGCCACCTGGATCGTCGACGGTGCCGTGCTCGGCCGCGCGGGCGCCGGCGGGGTCATCGACCGCGACGGGGTCAAGGGCCGTTCGTTCGAAGGCCTCTACGAGTGGGAGATCGACCGCGTCCACGCGGCGGCCTACGACCCCGCGGCCCGGATGGAGCTGCTCGACGAGATCGGGATCTGGGCCCAGATCATCTTCCCCGGCGTCGTCGGGCTCGGCGGCCAGAACCTCGGCGAGCTCGTCTCGGACGAGGCACTCCGCATGGTCTGCGTCGAGATCTTCAACGATGCGAGCGCGGAGCTGCAGGCCGAGTCCGGCAACCGGCTGCTCCCGATGGCGATCCTCCCCGCTTGGGACGTCGATGCGTGCGTCCGCGAGGTCGACCGTGCGAAGCGCCTCGGCCTGCGCGGCGTGAACCTCACGTCGGATCCGCAGGACCTCGGTGCCCCCGACCTGGCGAGCCGGGCCTGGGATCCGGTGTGGGACGCGTGCAGCTCGGCCGGGCTCCCGGTGCACTTCCACATCGGCGCGAGCCTCACGACCATGAACTACTTCGGGACCTACCCGTGGGACTCGCACGACGACGACACGAAGCTCGCGATCGGCGGGACGCTGCTCTTCATCGGCAACGCGCGCGTCGTCGTCAACATCATCTGCTCAGGGATGCTCGACCGCTTCCCGGAGCTCAAGATCGTGTCCGTCGAGAGCGGAACGGGATGGATCCCATTCATCCTCGAGGCGCTCGACTACGAGATGTCGGAGAACGCGCCGCAGGCGAAGGCTGCAATGTCGCTGCTGCCGTCGGAATACTTCAAGCGCCAGATCTACGCCACCACATGGTTCGAGCACACGAACCTGGCGACGCTCATCTCCTCGGTGGGCGAGGACAACATCATGTTCGAGACCGACTTCCCGCACCCGACGTGCCTCTACCCCGACCCGCTGCGCACCGCCGAGCAGAACATGCGCGACCTCACGCCCGAGGTCCAGCGCAAGATCCTGGGCGAGAACGCGAAGTCGCTCTACAAGCTCTAGTCCGCGCGCAACTGGCCGTCACGCGGATCCACCCAGCGGAGCTCGGGCCGAGACAACGGTGATGCTCGTCGAGTCATGACGTCAGCCGCCTTGCGATGCCAGTCGGTCGGCAAGCTCCTGCGCGGCTTTGCGCACGAGACCGATCTCGGTCGTGTTCCCCGCGGCGGAATGCTCGGCGAGCCGGGCGACGAGCGTCGCGAGGTCAGCCACCGAGTCGCGGAGCTCCGCGTCGACATTGCTGATCTTGGAAAACGGCAGCGCGACCGTGACGGTCGGACTCCCGTGCCTGCCGCCGATCACGGTGCGGCGTCCCGGCCGTTCCTCACGCTCACTCATCAGGTGGCTCCCTTCGTTGGGTCGCGCGAGACGACTTCAGTGTCACGTGGCCCAGATTGCCCGAGCGCCGAGAGCTCGGGTAGTGCCGAGTGGCGTGAGGCCTTACCGCCGGTCGCGTTCACGTCGCGAATCGCTCGAGGAGCAGGCCGGTCGCGTCCAGCGTGCGAGCAACGGAGCCGACGATGCGCGTGGGGAGGTATTGACCTCCTCCTGGCCATGTGTGCCCACCACCGTCGATGCGGTAGAGCAGCACTGGTGGTCTTCCGGTCGATTGCCAGCTCACCCGCGTCACTGGCAGGTCGCCCGGTGGGGTCGGCAACACCTCGCTGACGGCAGCGGCGTGGATACCGTTCGCCGCGGCCCAGTCGAGCGCGGTGACTTCGGCTGGCACGACGAGCCCGCGATCGGTCGTGCCACCACCCCGCCGCTGCACCAGGCGACCGAGTGGGCCAATCGGTCCGCCGGCATACGGAATCAACGGGTCCGAGGTCCCCGCGAAGATCACGACGGTGCACGGTCGCGCGGGGTGCGGCATCGCAGCTCGCGACGTCTGCGTGCCGGGCCCGGCCACGAGACCGATCCCGGCGACCGGCAGCAGGCCATGACGGGCGAGGTGCTCGGACATCAGCGCGCCGTTCGAGATGCCGGTCAGGTAGATGTGCTCGCCCGCAGCGCGACCGTCGGCCACGAGTCTCGTGACGAGCGCCTGCAAGAACGCGACATCGTCGACATGCTCGCGTCGCTTCAGCGAAGCAGTGCCGCGGGAGTCGTTCCACACCCGCCCGATGCCGTCGGGGAACACGACAACGAACCCTGCCTGCGGTCCCCGACGGTCCAACCCCGTCAGGGAAGCCATGCCCGGACCCTGCCCGCCCGCGCCGTGCAACACGATCAGGAGCGGCGCTCGACTCGCATCGCCTTGTGGTGGCCGAGCCAACCAGTACGAACGGCCGAGCCCGCCGACCTCGATGACCTCATGCGTCAGACCCTCCGGCTCCTGGAGTCCGGCACGCCGCCGAGAGCGCTCACGCAACCTGCGTCGCACCGGTCCACCCGGCCGCCGACCAAGCGGTTCAGTCATGAGACCAACCTACGCGGCGGCTCGGCCTGGCGGACCCGCCGTTGACGACGTCCTCCGGGTGTGACCGCCGAATCGGGCGACCACGACGCGGCTACCGCGCGTGAGGATGTCTAGGCGTCGCGTCGGGCGAGGAGTGCCGCACCGACGGCCAACGACACGACTGCGTAGGCACAGAAGACGGCGAAGCCGACCCAGAGCGAGAGTTCCGTGTTCGTGCGCGCGGCGGTGTGGAACAGGGCGCTGCCTGCTTGGAGCGGGAGGTACTTGTTGATGTCGGTGCTCCATGGTGAGGGCAAGAAGTTGACCAGGATCGGCAGGATGAGCAAGAGGCCGACGAGGGCAGCGATCGCTCCGGCGGTGCGGCGCAGGATGGTCCCCAAGCCGATGCCGAGCGCGCCCAACACCGCGAGATAGACGGCGCCACCGACCACGGCTCTGAGCACTCCGGGGTCCCCGAGGGCGGCCTGGTGGAACTTGGCGCTCAGGACGGCCTGACCGATCAGGAAAGCAGTGAAGCAGGCAACGAGGCCCACGACGAACGCGACGGCCATGAAGACCGCGACCTTGGCCGCCAGGACCAGGCGCCGCTGCGGAGTCGCACCAAACGTCGCCCGTATTTGACCCGTCGCATACTCCGAGGTGATCACCAGCACACCCAGCACGCCGACGGCCAGCTGGGCCAAGAAGATGCCGTTGAGGCTGAAGCCGGTGGGGTCAAAGTTGCGGAGCTCGCGAGGGTCGAGACGATCGGCGCGCGCTACTCGAGCGACACAGAAGAGCGCGCCGAGGCCAACGATGATGGCGACCGTGACCAGGAGCGACCAGAGAGTGGACCGAACGGACCAGAGCTTCGTCCACTCAGCTCGTACGACCGCGCCGAACTGACGCGTCGGCGACGGCTGCGGAAGCGTCTTTCGAGCGGCCGACGCGGCCGGTGCGGCGGTGCTCATGCCACACTCCCGGCGACGTCGGGGTCGGCGAGGTACTCGGCACTGTCGCGGGTCATCTCCATGAACGCCTCCTCGAGCGATGCCTCCTGACGGGACAGCTCGTAGAGCGTGATCCCGGCGTTCCCGGCGATGGTCCCGACTTCCCGACACTCCA
>JADGON010000210.1 GCA_017882945.1 Acidimicrobiia bacterium
CAGGAACAAGAGCCGGCTTCCGAGGAGATCACCGAAGTCGCGCCCGGCGTGCTGCGCATGCAGCTGCCCATCTGGATGCCCGGCCTCGGCCACGTGAACATGTACGGCCTTGTGGACGACCGCGGCCTGACCGTCATCGACCCGGGTCTTCCCGGCCCCAAGAGCTGGAAAGCGCTCAAGCACCGGCTGGGCAAGGCGGGCTACGGCGTCAAGGACATCCACACCGTCGTCGTGACGCATTCGCACCCGGACCACTTCGGTGGTGCCGGTCGCATCAAGAAGGAAGCTGGCGCGGAGCTCATCACGCACAAGGCGTTCACGACGTGGTCGCTCGACCGCAGCGGCAAGGGCACCCTCTCGGAAGCCGAGGCCGAGCGGCTCGAACAGGCGGCCATCGACGAGGCCGAGAGCTACACCGGACCGTCGCTCGAAGAGCTGCCCGCGCTGCGCGACGAAGACGCGAGCGCGATGGACGACGTCACCACCGAGCACCAGCGCCAGTCGGTGCCATGGGGTGGGACCACTCCGTGGGGTGGCAGCAAGCATCCGATGCCGCCGCTCGCCAAGCGCGTCATGATCCGCGCCATGCGGCTCGTGTTCACGCCGCCGGACCCGACTCGTCGGGTGAAGCACGGCACGCCGATCCAGCTCGGTGGCCGGACGTGGTTGGCGATCCATACGCCCGGTCACACGCTCGACCACCTCTGCCTCTACGACCCGGAGAACGGGATCCTGCTCTCGGGCGACCACGTCCTGCCGTCGATCACGCCGCACATCGCCGGCTCGGGGCAGGGCGACGCGCTGCACTCGTATCTCGCAACCCTCGATCTGGTCGCGTCGCTCGACGGGGTGAAGCTCGGCCTGCCCGCGCACGGCCATCCGTTCGACGACGTTCCCGGCCGGGTGGACGCGATCAAGGAGCACCACTACGAGCGCATGGAGAAGCTGCGCGCCGCCTCGCTCGCGATCGGACCCGCGACCGTGGTGTCGCTGAGCCACGAGCTGTTCCCAGAGCGCCACTGGGGTGTGATGGCGGAGAGCGAGACGTTCGCGCACCTCGAGCACCTCCGCGGGGTTGGTGAGGCCGAGCGCTGGGACGACGACGGCGCCCTCATCTACCGCGTCTCCGCGCGCGGCTGATCTCGGCGTGAGCTCCGCGACCTCTTCGCCGGGTCGCTGCGGTCTGCGCACTTCGTGCCCGCTGCGGCCTACGCTCCGTCAATGACCGACGACCTCACCGCGGAAGCCACGGCACTTCTGCAGGACCTCATCCGCAACGCCTGCGTGAACGACGGTCGGCCGGAGTCCGGCGAGGAGATTCGCAGCGCCGACCTGCTCACGGGCTACCTCACCGGCGGCGGCCTGGACATCGAGAGCTTCGAGCCCCAGCCGGGCCGGCGGAGCGTGCTGGCAAGGATCGAAGGCTCGGATCCCACGGCGCCGTCGCTGTTGTTGATGGGCCACACGGACGTCGTGCCGGTCAACGAAGACGGTTGGTCGCGCGATCCGTTCGGCGGCGACGTCGTGGATGGCTTCGTGTGGGGTCGCGGCGCGGTCGACATGCTCAACCTCACCGCGACCATGGCCGTCGCGTTCCGCCGCCTCGCCGACTCGGGATTCCGGCCCAAGGGCACGATCTCGTACCTCGCGGTTGCCGACGAAGAGGCGCGCGGGATCTGGGGCGCCGACTGGCTGGTGGACCACGAGCTCGACCACGTGAAGGCCGACTACGTGATCACCGAGTCCGGCGGGTTCCAGGTGCCGACCGCCGCCGGACCGCGGCTCCCCGTGATGGTCGAGGAGAAGGGCACCTACTGGTCGAAGCTCACGGTTCGGGGCACACCCGGTCACGCGTCCTCGCCGTACCGGACGGACAACGCGCTCGTGACCGCGGCCGAGGTGGTGCGCCGGCTCGCGGAGTTCCAGGCGCCGCCCGAGCTCAGTGGCACCTGGCAGCGGCTCGTTGCGGGCCTCGGGCTTCCGGACGTGCTCCTGCAGGAGGAGGGCTTCCGCGAGACCATCGACCAGCTGCCGCTCGGGCTCGCGCGCATCGCGTACTCCTGCACCCATACGACGTTCGCGCCGACGGTCGTCCACGGCGGCACGAAGACCAACGTCATCCCGGACCGGGTGGACATCGAGGTCGACATCCGCACGTTGCCCGGTCAGAGCGGTGAATACGCGCGCAAGTTGCTGCTCGAGGCGATCGGTGACCTCGCCGACAAGGTCGAGATCGAGTCCGGTGACGATCCCGCGTCGCGTTCGGAGATCGACACCCCGCTCTGGGACGCGCTGGGCCGGGTCACCTCGCGGTTGTGCGAAGGCTCCGCGTTGGTGCCGTGGTTGATGACCGGCGCGACCGACAACCGATTCTTCCGGCGCGCCGGCTCGGTCGGCTACGGCTTCGGGCTGTTCAGCAAGCGGCTCGCGTTCGAGGACTACGCCACCATGTTCCATGGCAACGACGAGCGGGTGGACCAGGAGAGCCTTGCGCTCTCCACGGACCTCTGGCTCGCGATCGCAGAAGAGTTCGTCGGTCCGCGCTCCGGCTAGGAAGCGAGCGATCTACTCGAGGCCCTGCTCGCGCAGATACTCCTCGAACGCCTCGGCCAGATCGTCACCGCTCGGGATCTCCTCCGGGTTGTCGCTTCCCGCCGCGTCGTCCTGGTCGGCATCGTCGGACTGCTCCTCGAGCTCGTGCACGTAGTCGCGCATCTCCTCGTCACCTGCGACCGCGCTGTCCACGCGGGCGCGCCAGGCCTCCGATGCAACACCGAGCTCGCGCAGGTCCAGCGTTCGGCCGGTGAGCGTCGCGAAGCGGTCCAGCAGCGCGCGTGTCGCCGGCGGGTTCGGTGGGGTGGCGACGTAGTGCGGCACCGGCGCCCAGAACGAGGCAGATCGGAGCCCGGCATTGCGGCAGGAGTCATGCAGCACGCCGACGATGCCGGTCGGGCCTTCGTATCGCGAGCGCTCCAGGCCGAGCTCCTCCATGAGCGCGGTGTCGGTGGTGCTGCCGGTGACCCGTACCGGCGCAGTGTGGGGCACGTCGGCGAGGAGCGCGCCGAACGTCACGACCGTGACGCACCCGGTCTCGCGCGCCACCTCGAGCACCGTGTCGCAGAACGCGCGCCAGCGGAGGTTCGGCTCGGGACCGGAGAGCAGGACGAGATCCGGGCCGGCGCCGTTCGCGGGCGCAGCGGAGAACTCGAGCGTCGGCCACGAGATGTGCCGGGTCACGCCGTCGACGAGCTGGACCTCGGGTCGGTTGGCCTGGAAGTCGAAGTGCTCGTCCGGATCGATCGAGGCGAACGGTCGAGCCCCGAAATGGGTGGAGAGCCACGTCACGGCATCCGACGCCGCATCACCCGCGTCGTTCCAACCGGTGAACGCGGCGACCAGGACGGGATCTCGCAGTTGGGGTCGAGCTTCCCACCGCAGGCCCGTCGGCCCCGCCGCACTCATGTCTTGACGCTGATGTTCTTCGGGGCGACGGGGTAGCCGCCACCGGCGACGATCGCCTCGGCCCAGGGCCCGAGCAACGCGAACAGCTCGTCCGCGCGATCGTCGAGACGCTCGACCACCTCCCGGTTCGCGAGGTCCGTCGCCTCCTCGATCTGGTCGCGCAACGCCACTCCCGCGTCGGTGAGCTCCTCGCCGCTGACCAAGCCGCGCGCGGTCAGGCGCTCGTAGGCCGCGTCGACCTCCTCATCGCTCCAACCACGCGTGAAGACGTACGTGCGCGGCGGGATTCCCCAGGCGAGCTCGGTGAGGACCGTGATCTCGGTGGAGTCGACGTAGGGAATCCACGCGGCGATGTGGCCGTCACCGCGGTGCTCGCGCACGAGGTCGGCCGCCCGCCAGAGGGCCCCCATCGGCGACTCCGGGCGCGGCAGCACCGAGAGACCCGCGTAGAGCATGCGCCCGGAAGGGTCCACGCCGTCGGTCAGCTCGTACAGGAGCTGGGTCGCGCGTGCGATGTCGTCGGGCTTCGCGATGTCGCCGATGAGCCGTTCGATCTGCGCGGTGGCACCGGCCAGGCGCGCGTCGAGCATGGCGGCGGGGTTGGTCTTCTGCCATCCGGCGGTGATCGCGGACTCGACGGCCGCGGGTTTGAACGCGGCGAAGGCCGCGCACACCACGCTCCACGGCGCCGCGCCGAGGCACGCGCTCCGGCTGCAGAAGTAGCCCTCGAAGTAGTCGAGCCCGAGCGCCTTGTACCCGTCGATCGCCTCGGGTGCGAAGTACACCCCCGCCGCGATGGGCTCGGTGACACTGCGGAGCTGGCGGGCGCGGGTCTGGAGATCCATGAGTCCTTCTTCGATGCTCAGCCCCGCAGCGCGGGGATCGACGACTGGTTGGCGCGTTCGAGGGCACCGTCGATCAACCCGACCACGGTCTCGCCCATCACGTCGAACCCCTCGCCGAGGGTCTTGCCCATCTGGAAGCGCGCGTTGATCCCCTCGACGATGATCGCGAGCTTGTAGAACGCGAAGACGACGTACCAGTCGAGCGCATCGACCCGCCGGCCGCTCTGGAGTGCGTAGCGCTCCACGACCTCGTCGGATGTGAGGTAGCCCGCTTGCGCGTCGATCGCCGGGCCGGTCGCGATGATCTGCGCGCCCGCGTTGCCCCAGTACAAGAGGAAGAGCCCAAGGTCCGCGAGCGGATCGCCGAGCGTCGACATCTCCCAGTCGAGGACGGCGACGATCCGGCCCGGGTCGTCGCTCGCCATCATCGTGTTGTCGAGGCGGTAGTCGCCGTGGACGATCGTCGGGGGTCCGGACTCGGGGAGCGCGGCGCGCAGCCGGCGTGCGATCTCGTCGACCCCGGGCAGCTCTCGCGTCTTCGAACGCTCCCATTGCTGGCCCCAGCGCCGGATCTGGCGCTCGAGGAACCCGTCGGGATGCCCGAACTCGCCGAGCCCGACCTGCTCGTAGTCGACGGTGTGGATGCGGGCCAGCACGTCCACGAGCTCTTCGGAGAGGCGTCGGGCCGCGTCGTGGCCCACGCCGCTCAGCGACACACCGTCGCGGTAGATGATTCCGTCGACCTTCTCCATCACGTAGAAGGGCGCGCCGTTCACCTCGACGTCCTCGCACAGCGCGTAGGTGCGCGGGACCGGCACGCCGGTGCGCGCGAGCGCGGTCATCACGCGGTACTCGCGGGCCATGTCGTGCGCGGTCGGCAGCACATGACCGAGCGGGGGGCGGCGCAGCACCCAGGTGCTCGTACCGTCCGAGATCGTGTACGTCAGGTTCGAACGGCCGCCGGCGATGAGCTCCGCGGTGAGCGGCTGGTCGGTGGCGCCGGGAACCTCGTCGACGAAGTACGCGCGCAACCGCGCGAGATCGACGCCTTCAGGGATCGCTTCTGGCATCTTGCTCCTGGGTCCGGAGTGCGGACCGGAGCGTACCGGGAAGGGTCAGGCGACCCGTGGGGTGCGCGGCTGGACCGGCGTGCCATTGCCCTTCGGGTAGCGCGCGACGCGCCCGACCGGCATGTCCACCCGGAAGCCCGCCGCGGCGCGCTCCTCCTCGGACTCGCCACCCCAGAAGCCGTACTCGCGCTGGTCGCGGGCCCAGTCCCGGCAGGGAGCCAACACCGGGCACTCCATGCAGATCGCCCGTGCCTTGTTCTCGCGCACGACCCGGGCCTCGGGGCGTTCGCCGGCAGGGGCGAAGAAGAGCTCGGTGCGGCCCTCGCAGGCCGCGTCAACGGTCCAAGACAGTGGACCGGTAAAGATCAGGCTGGAGAGCGTGTCGATAGCCACGACATTCCTCGGGGTGCTCATGGGCCCGGGGGATGGGCCGCGCAAGTAGGTCGGAGAACCGGGAGCCGGCGGGGGGACCGGCTCCCCGATTCGTCCTGCCCATCATGGAAGCACGTGGGTGGCTGATCTGTCCAACAGGTACGAATGATAGGTTGTATCGGCAATCCAGATACCCCATGCCCAGGGGGCCGCATGGAGCTCCGCCATCTCGAGACGCTGATCGCGATCGACGAGGAAGGCACGTTCACCGCCGCCGCGGACCAGCTGCGCACCGTCCAGTCGAACGTGTCCGAGCAGGTGCGCCAGCTCGAGGCCGAGCTCGGCGTCACCCTCCTCGCCCGGGGCCGTTCCGGCGCCAACCCCACCGAGTCGGGCCGGGTGGTGCTGAACCACGCCCGCCGGATCCGCCGGGAGCTCGAGCTGCTGCGCGAGGACGTCGCCGCGCTCCAGGGCCTTCAGGTGGGCAGTGCGAGCTTCGGCATCGTCGGTACCGCGAGCCGCTGGTTGGTGCCCGCGCTCGTCGCGGACCTGCGTAGGCGAGCGCCGGGCATCGAGCTGCGCGTCAACGAGGGCGCATCGGAACGGCTCCTGGCCGAGGTCCTGGACCAGGAGCTCGCGCAGGCGGTCGTCACCGAGCCGGTGCGGGACGAGCGACTCTCGGTGGAGCACCTCCTCGAAGAGGCACTCGTGGGTCTCGCGCCGCCGGGCAGCGCGCTGCCGCCTCAGCCCGTCCCGTTCGAGGCCCTCGCCGAGATGCGCTTGGTGCTTCCGCCCGCCGGCAACCCGCTGCGCATCGAGATCGAGCATGTGGCGCGGGCGCGCGGGATCACGCTGCCGGTCCCGGTCGAGGTCGAAGGCATCCGCCTCATCGCGGACCTGGTCGCGGCCGGTGCCGGAGTCTCGGTCCTCCCGGAGACCGCGATCCCGCCCGAGCTCACCTCGGTCGAGATCTTCGCGATCGCGGATCTTCCGCCCCGGCGCCTCGCGCTCATCTCGCCGAACGCCTCGCCGCTGTCGCTCGCAGACCAAGCCGTGCGCGAGACGGTGCTGCAGATCGTCGCCGCCACGCTCGGCCGCCCCCCGCGAAGCGCCTCGTCAGGCGACTGAGACCTCAG
>JADGON010000211.1 GCA_017882945.1 Acidimicrobiia bacterium
CACCGCCTCCTCGGGGGCCAAGGACGCTGCGCTCCAGGCCGCCGCGGACGTGCTCGAGGAGCGGGGCTCCGAGGTCCTGGCCGCGAACCGGGCCGACCTTGACGCGGCCGCCGCCGGGGGCATGGAGGCGGGTCCTCTGGACCGGCTCCGGCTCACGGATGCCCGAATCGCGGCCATGGCCACGGGTCTGCGCGCGGTCGCGGCCCGCCCGGACCCGGTGGGGGAGATCCTCGAGGGTTGGCGGCGCCCCAACGGGCTCGAGATCCAGAAGGTCCGGGTGCCGCTCGGCGTCGTGGCGATCATCTACGAGAACCGGCCGAACGTCACCTCGGACGCCGCCGGGCTCTGCCTGAAGTCGGGCAACGCGGCGCTCCTGCGGGGGAGTGGGACGGCGCTGCAGACCAACCTCGCGATCGCCGGCGCGCTCCGGGAGGGCTTCGCGAAAGCCGGGCTGCCCGAGGACGCGCTCGTGCTCGTGGACGACCCGTCGCACGAGACCGCGACCGAGGTCATGCAGCTCACCGACTATGTGGACTGCCTCATCCCCCGGGGTGGCCCGTCGCTGATCCGAAGCATCCGCGAGCACGCGACCGTGCCCGTGATCATCGACGGCGACGGGAACTGCCATGTCTACGTGGATGCCGACGCCGATCTCGATGTCGCGGTCGACATCGTCGTGAACGCGAAGACCCATCGGCCGAGCGTGTGCAATGCCGCGGAGTCCCTGGTCGTCCACGAGTCGGTGGCCGACGCGTTCCTCCCGCGGGTGTGCGACGCCTTGGTGGCGGAAGGCGTCGAGCTGGTGGGCGACCCGGGATCGCGCCGGCGGGTTCCCGCGATGGGCGAGGCGACCGAGGCGGACTTCGCGAGCGAGTTCCTCGGGCTGCGCCTCAGCGTGGCGACCGTCCCCTCGTTGGACGCGGCAATCGACCACGTGAACCGCTACGGGACCGGACACACCGAGGCGATCATCACGAGAGATCTCGATGCGGCACGGCGCTTCACCCATGAGGTGGATGCGGCGGC
Organism: Acidimicrobiia bacterium; assembly: GCA_017882945.1. Taxonomy (GTDB): domain Bacteria; phylum Actinomycetota; class Acidimicrobiia; order IMCC26256; family JAENVU01; genus Chersky-806. Next base: position 1,027 of record JADGON010000211.1, read on the forward strand.
CGTCGTCGTGAATGCGTCGACGCGCTTCACCGACGGCGAGCAGTTCGGCTTCGGTGCCGAGATCGGGATCTCGACCCAGAAGCTGCACGCCCGCGGCCCGATGGGGCTGCGCGAGCTGACGACCTACAAGTACGTCATATGGGGCGATGGACAGGTGAGGAGCTAGGTGGCAGAACGATTCAGCTCGGTGGACGACGTCGTCACGCGCCTTCGGAGCGCGGACTACCTCGCGGATACCGGCATCGCAGGGGTGGTGTACCTCGCCGACCGGCTCGAGAAGCCGGTGCTGGTCGAGGGCCCGGCCGGAGTCGGCAAGACCGAGCTCGCCAAGGCGATCGCCGAGGTCACGGGATCGCGGCTCATCCGGCTCCAGTGCTACGAGGGCCTCGACGAGTCCAAGGCGCTGTACGAGTGGAACTACAAGAAGCAGCTGCTGCGGATCCAGGCCGACCGTGAGCACGAGAGCGACTGGGAGACGGTCGAGGCGGACATCTTCGCCGAGCCGTTCCTCCTGACCCGGCCGCTGCTCGAGGCGATCCGGGCCGAAGAGCCGATCGTGCTGCTCATCGACGAGGTGGACCGGGTCGAGGTCGAGACCGAGGCGCTGTTGCTCGAGGTGCTCTCGGACTTCCAGGTCTCGATCCCGGAGCTCGGCACCATCGTCGGCCGCCAACGTCCGATCGTGTTGCTGACGTCGAACAACACCCGCGAGCTCTCCGAGGCGCTCAAGCGGCGGTGCCTCTACCTGCACATCGACTACCCCGAGCTCGAGCGTGAGAAGGAGATCGTCCGGGTGCGCGTGCCCGAGATCGACGACGCGCTCGCGGAGCAGATCGCTCAAGTCGTGCGCTCGATCCGCGCCCTCGACGTCAAGAAGGCGCCTTCGATCTCGGAGACCATCGACTGGGCCCGCACGCTGCTGTACCTGGGCCACGACTCGGTCGACTCGAAGGTGATCGACGAGACGCTGCACGTCCTCCTCAAGTACCAGACCGACATCGCGAAGGCGCGCAAGGAGCTGGTGGACACGCCGAAGGTGGGCACGGGGCTTCCGGCGTCACGCGGATGATCAGGTGCACTTCGCGAAGCTGTCCCACGCGATGAGCCGCAACGAGCTGGAGATCCCCTCGGGCGTCGGCGGCGGCGTGATGCTCGACGTGCTGCAGGGCTTCGTCCACGAGCTGCGCGCGGCCGGGCTCCCGGTCTCCATGACCGAGAACCTGGATGCGATGCGCGGCGTCGAGCAGATCCCGCTCACCGAGCGAGACGCGTTCCGCGAGGTGCTCGCGGCGACGCTGGTCAAGAGCTTCCGGCACCGCCGCGCGTTCGACACGGTCTTCGACGTCTACTTCTCGCTGTACACCGGTGGCGTCGACGGCGAGGGCGAGCCGGGTGGCGAGCCCGGCGACCAGGACGAGGCCGGTGGCATACCGGGTCAGCAGGGCAGTGGTGGGTCCGGCGAGGGGATGAGCAACGAAGCGCTGGCCGAGATGCTGATGGCCGCCCTCATGAACATGGACCAGGACCAGCTTCGCCAGCTCGCGGCGATGGCAGTGACCCGGTTCGCGGGGATGGAGCCCGGACGGCCCGTCGGCGGCACGTACTACCTCTACCGGACGTTGCGGCAGCTGGACTACGACGCACTCGCGGGTCGGCTCATGGAGCGCGCGGCGCAGCAGGCCGGGGGCGAGGGCGAGGGTGACCCGGAGACCGATCTCCAGGCGCGGTTTGCGCGCGAGGAGTACGAGCGGCGGCTCCGCGAGCTGCGCGACATGATCGAAGCCGAGATCCGCCGCCGGCTCGTGGCGGACCGCGGGGTCGAGGCGATGGCCCGGACGCTGCGCAAGCCGCTGCCCGAGGACATCGACTTCATGCATGCATCGCGCGAGGAGATGCAACAGCTGCAACGGGCGATCGAGCCGCTCACGCGCGCGCTCGCGGCGCGGCTCGCCCAACGACGCAAGCGCAAGAACCGTGGCCATCTGGACTTCCGCTCGACCGTCCGGCACTCACTCTCGTACGGGGGTGTGCCCGCGGAGCCGAAGTTCAAGAGCCCGCGCCCGTCCAAGCCCGAGATCATGGTGGTCGCCGACATCTCGGGCTCGGTGGCGAGCTTCGCCCGGTTCACGCTGCAGTTCGTCTACGCGATCGCCGGGCAGTTCTCGAAGGTGCGCTCGTGGGTCTTCATCGACGGCATCGACGAGGTCACCCGGTTCTTCCAGGAGTCCGACGAGCTCACCGAAGCGGTGCAGCGGGTCAACACGGAAGCTGACGTCGTGTGGGTCGACGGGCACTCGGACTACGGCCACGCCTTCGAGGTCTTCCGCGATCGCCATCTCGCCGAGATCACCCCGAAGACGTCCATCATCCTGCTCGGCGACGCGCGCAACAACTACCACGCAGCCTCCGCCTGGGTGCTGAAGGATCTCCGCCAGCGGGCCCGGCGTCTGTACTGGCTCAACCCGGAGCCGCGGGGCTACTGGGACACCGGCGATTCGATCGTCTCGGAGTACGGCGTGCACTGCGACGGCGTGTACGAGTGCCGCAACCTCCGCCAGCTCCAGCGCTTCGTCGCCGCCGTCGTCGAGGCCTGACCGGAGGGTCCAACGCGATCCGGCCCGGATTCTGGCGTCACTTACCACCTATTTCGTGGGTAAGTGACGCCAAAACGGGGGGTGGGGAAGGTCAGGTCTCGGCGGGGTCGCGCCACATGGTCCACACCGGGGGGCCGGTCCCGACCGGGTGCAGCGTCTCGCGCAGCTCGAAGCGGTGGCGGGCGTACCACGCGAGGTTCGATTCCTTGTCGGTCTCGAGGTAGGCGGGGACGCCCTCGCGGTCGAGTCGCTCGAGGGTGCGGTCGACGAGCCGGCCGCCCAGGCCTTCGCCCTGACGGCGGGGGTCGACTCCGAGGAGGCTGAGGTACCAGTGCACCGCCTTCGGGTGCACCTTGTCCGTCGCGTTGAGATACCGCATCGAGTCCCCGACGCGCGTCGGCGCTCGCGGCACCAGTGTGGCCATGCGCAGGAGGAGCAGGGTCTGTCGCCACGGGGTGATGGGGTAGCCGTCGGGCGGGAGCCAGCACGCCGCGCCGATGACGCCGGAGCTGTCGCGGGCCACGTGGATGCGTTCGAACGGCAGGGCATCGATGAGCGTGCCCTTGAACGTGCCGGCGGTGATCCGGAGACGAGCGGCCCCGTTCGGGAACAGGAACTCGAACAGCGGCGAGTCGTCGAAGGCCCGCGCCAACATGCGGGCGGTCTCGTCGACCCGCGCCCGGTCAAGCGGCTCGATCGTGACGGTCTCCACGGCGGGGTCAGCCTACCGGGGGACCTCCTGCGCGCCGTCACCCTCGGGGGCGGTGGGTCCGGACGGCTCGACGGACTCGAGCAGCTCCCACGCCCGATCGGCGACTCGAGCCAGCGCGAAGAGCTGGGCCCGCTCGCGGAGCCGGAAGGTCTGACCGTCGCGACCGACGAGCAGCATCGCGCCGAGCCGGTCGAGGGTGGCCACTGCGAGATCGCCGGGTCCGCTCTGGCCCTCTGCGACCGAGGGTGACGCCATGGTCCCGGTCGCGAGCGCGTGGAGCTGGTCTGCGCTCGGTGCTTCCCCCTCCGACGCGAGCAGCTCCGTCCCGCGCAGCAGGACGCTCCACTCGGCGAGGAACTCCTTGCGGATCTGCGCGACGAGTCGCTCACCGAGTGCTTCGGTGCTCGGTGCCTCGCAGAGCGCGGCGGCCGACTGCAGCGCGTCGAGCCGGGGATCGGGGAACCGGCCCACGATCCGAACTTCCTCGACGGACGCGCCGTCAACCTCCTCGACCTCCTTGATGAGGACCGCGACGAGGTCCAGGTCCGCGAGCCGTACGGCGAACTCGTCGATGACGATGCCCTGGCCCCGCTCGAGCACATCGATGCCGACGATGTCGCCGCGGACGGCACCGATGCGAGACGCCACGAGTCCCAGCGCACCAGGTCGGTCCGGGAGCCAGACGCGCACCAGCACATTTGCTGACTCGCCCATGGACACCACCTTACGGAACTTGTGCAACTTGAGCATTACGGTGATGTGAACTGGGACGGCCCGTATGCTCCGAGTCGTGTCGGAGCGACTCGGGATTCTGGGCGGGACGTTCGACCCGGTTCATGTCGGGCACATCGTGGCCGCGGTGGACGTGCGCGCGGCGCTCGGCCTCGATCGGGTCTTCATGATGCCGGCCGGAGATCCTTGGCAGAAGCGGGGGAAGGTCGTCGCCTCGCCGGAGCACCGCCTCGAGATGGTCGAGCGGGCGTGTGCGGGGCTCGAAGGGGTCGAGGCCTCACGGGTGGAGATCGACGAGCCGGGTGCGTCGGTCACCGCCGACACGCTGGAACGCCTGGCGGCGCCGAGCCGCGAGCTGTTCCTCCTGCTGGGGACCGACGCGGTGGCGAACATGCCCACGTGGCGACGGCTCGAGGAGACCCGGGATCTCGCCTCGATCGCGGTCGTCGAGCGGGCGGGCGAGCACGCCGAGCCGCCGGGACCGGGCTGGCGGTTCGAGCACGTCACGATCCCGCGCCTGGACGTCTCGTCGTCCGAGATCCGCCGGCGGGTCGGGATGGGGCTGCCGATCGACGGGCTCACTCCTGCCCTGGTTGTGCAGTTCATCCGCGATGTGGGCCTCTACACTCTCGCCTGATGGCGCAAGGTGCGGGTGGCACGGTTCTCGACGAGCCGGCACCCCACGGGTCTCGCCGGGAGCGGCGGGAGAAGCGTCGTCCCGAGGGTCGCTCACGTCGAGCACCGGGGTCCGTCCCGTCCGAGAGCGGTGACCGCGCTCCCGAGGAGTCGCGCCGGGCGCGCCGGGTCCGAGGTGAGCAGCGCAGCTTCTGGCTGGTGCTCATGCCGACGGTGGCCCTGCTCCTCGCATTGAGCGTCCTGGTCGGTGCCGTGATCCGCTCGAGCTCGGATGCGGGCCCCGCTCGCGCGACCCGGTCGGGTGCGGGGGCGGCGGGGCGGACTCTGAACACGCTCCTGCTCGCGCATCGAGGCGCGGATGGTCGCATCGATCTCCTCGTGCTGACCGGCACGACGGGCAGCGCCGGCTCGGTGCTCCTCTTTCCGGTCGCCACCCAGGTCGAGGTCCCGTCGCTCGGCCCGCAGTCACTGGCCGATCTACCGAACCAGGGGGACCGCGGACTGCTGCAGACGACGGTCGAGAACGTACTGGGCGTGAAGGTCTCGAAGACGGTGGAGCTCGACGACGCGGGCCTGGATTCCGCGCTCGCCGCGGCAGCTCCCATTCCCGTCGACCTGCACCGCGCGGTGAAGTTCGCCGGCAGCACGGACGCCATCATCGCGGCGGGACCACACCGTGCGAAGGCCGCCGAAGCCGCGCGCCTGCTGGTCTCCAAGCAGCCGGGGAGCGAGCTCGACCGGCTCGTCACGGTGCAGGACGTCATCGACGGTTGGCTGCGGCGATTGCGCAACCCGTCCGTGGCGCGCGCGACGGTCCGGGCCCAGCCGGGCCTCGTCGATCTGCTCGCCGTGGCGAAGGCGTCGGACCGGCGCACCGACACGCTGCCGGTGGAGTCCGTCACGACGGGTGGAGCCGAGGAATTCGAGCCGCGTGCCGCAGACGTCGTCCACTACGTCACGGGCGCGTTCCCGCAGGCATTGCTGCGGGTGGGAACGGGCCGGCCGCGCGTCGAGATCCTCAACGGCACCGGTGCGGTCGGCCTCGCCCAGACGATCGCCGCCCAGATCATTCCGGCCGGGGGACAGGTGACGCTGACCGGCAACGTCGGGGAATTCGGCGTGACGAAGACCCAGGTCGTCTACTACCGGGACTCGGGCCGCGCCGCGGCCACGCGTCTGATGAAGGCCCTGGGTTGTGGTGCACTGGCGAAGGCCGATACCGCCCTTGGGGTAGTCGACGTCACGATCATCGCCGGGGCAGACTGCTTCCGGACCGGCGCCTCGCCGGGTACCTAGCGTGGAAGGACCACACCTGGACTCCCATCGACGTGCCGTCACCGCCGCGAGAGCAGCCGCCGACAAGAAGGCCGAGGACACCCTCGTCCTCGACGTCGGGGACATCATCGGGATCACCGAGGTGTTCGTGATCACGAGTGGCACGAACACGCGGCAGGTGAAGACGATCTGTGACGAGATCGAGCTGGCGTTGAAGCGGGAAGGCGGCGTCGCGCCGCGCAGCGTCGAGGGCCTGGACGACGCGTCCTGGGTGCTCCTCGACTACGGAGACCTCGTGGTGCACGTGTTCCTCAACGAGACCCGCGAGTACTACGCGCTGGAACGACTCTGGACGGATGCCCCCCGGATCGTCTGGGAACCGTCCGCACCGGCCTCGCTCTAACGGCCGATCCCGGCCTCGCCGCCGGCGTCCTCGACCCATGGACGCATCAGCACGCCGAGCGTGCCGAGCGCATCCTTGAGCTCCCGCACCCCGAGGTTGCGGTCGAGGCGAGGTGAGTAGAGGATCGAGCTGATGATCGCGGCGGACGCACCGCCGGCCGTGAGGCCGTCGGCGATGTGCTCGGGCGTGCCGGCACCGCCGGACGCGATCACCGGGACATTGACCGCGTCGGCCACGGCCCGAGTGATCTCAAGGTCGTAGCCCGAGGCGGTGCCGTCCTTGTCGATGCTGTTGACGACGATCTCGCCCGCGCCGAGGTCTTCACCGCGGCGCACCCACTCGAGCGCGTCCATGCCGGTCGCGACCCGGGCGCCGTCGATGAACACCTCGTAGCCACTCGGGATCTCCGCTCGCGGCTCGACTCGCTTCACCTGGGTGCTCAACACGATGCACTGGCGTCCGAAGGCTTCGGCGCCCTGGCGGATGATGTCCGGTTGGCGAACTGCCATCGAGTCGATGCTGATCTTCTCGGCCCCGGCCTTCAGCACCTCGTACATGTCCTCGACCGAGCGGACGCCCCCGCCGACGGTGAAGGGCACGAAGACGTGCTCGGCCACCCCGCGCACGGTCTCGAGGTCGATCTTGCGCTTCTGCGCGCTCGCCATGATGTCGTAGAAGACGATCTCGTCGATCTGGTCGTCATAGAGGCGCGCGCCGAGCTCGGTGGCGGGCGCGACATCGATGTTGTCCTGGAACTGCTGGGCCTTGGTCACGCGACCGTCGATCACGTCGAAGCACGCGATGAGACGCTTGGTCAGCATGCGGCACCGTCCCACGCGGCGAACGCGCGCAGGAGGCGCAGGCCGAGCTCCCCGCTCTTCTCGGCGTGGAACTGCGTCGCGATCAGGTTGTCCCGGGCCACCACGGAGCAGAATTCGACGCCGTAGTCCGTGACACCGAGGACGTCCTCAGGGCTCGCCGGCACCGAGTAGTACGAGTTCACGAAGTAGCAGTGCGTGGGGTCGGGGAGATCGGCGGTGACCGGGTGCGTGCGGGTGAAGCGCACCGCGTTCCAACCGATTTGCGGCACCCGGTTGGAGTCGGGGAAGCGGCGGACCTCGCCGTCGAGCCAGCCGAGCCCGTCGACGGATCCCTCCTCGCTCCGTTCGAAGAGCACTTGCATGCCGATGCAGATGCCGAGAAACGGCATGCCGTCGGCGATGACCCGCGCCTGCAAAGGTTCGAGAAGCTCGGAATCGGACAGCGACACCAGCGTGGCCCGCGCGGCACCTACGCCAGGCAGGATGACGTGGTCGACGTCAACGAGGCCGGCGGGCTCGGCCACGAGGCGCGCGTCGAGGCCGAGGCGGTGGAGCGCGTACATCACGCTTGGAGCATTGCCCGCCCGGTAGTCGATGACGCCGATCATGGTGAGCTTCCTCAGCCGTTCGGGGATGCGCGCCGGGCGAGTCTACGGATTCGACCGCGCGGCCCTCCGACGATTCCCGCCTAGAACGGGACGAGCGCGTAGACCCGGACGGGGCCGTCCTGGTGGAGCAGCTGGTAGGGGTACTTCGTCTCCGTGACGAGGCAGGTCGTGTGGTACTTCGCCGCGAGGGCGTCGA
>JADGON010000212.1 GCA_017882945.1 Acidimicrobiia bacterium
CCGTCGGCTCGGACGTGGCGCCGAGGTCACCGGCGGCGACAAGAAGCACGTCGAGCGCATGTTGGGCCGGGCCTGAGCGCCGGTGACATGAGCCGCTCTCGGCCGCCCGACGAAGAGTGTCGGGCAGTCGGCCGAGAGGGATCTTGGAAGAAGGAGAGAACGCAATGGCACGCGTCAAGCGCGCAGTCCAAGGCAAGAAGCACCGCCGGGCGGTGCTGGAGAAGGCCCAGGGATACTCGGGGGCGCGGAGTCGTCACTTCCGCAAGGCCAACGAGCAGGTCATGCACTCGGGCAACTACGCCTTCCGTGACCGTCGCGCGCGCAAAGGCGACTTCCGCAAGCTCTGGATCGTCCGGATCAACGCGGCGTGCCGTCAAGAGGGCATCAGCTACTCGCGCTTCATCGCGGGCCTGAAGGCTGCCGACGTCGACGTGGATCGCAAGGTGCTCGCCGACCTCGCGGTGCGCGACTCCGACGCGTTCGGCGCCCTCGTCAGCACGGCTCGCGAGGCTCTCGAAGCGGCGTGACCGGCGGCGGGCCGGAGGCACTCGGCCCGAGAAACTTCGAGGTCAAGCGGCTCCGCTCATTGCTGCGCGATCCCTCGGCTCGGGCGGCGGAGTCCGCGTTCGTGCTCGAAGGGCCGCGGATCGTCGCGGACGCGCTGCGCAGGGACGCGACCTTCGACGCGATCTTCCTCGGCCCGAACGCGCGGGTCGCGTTCCGGGAGCTGCTGGAGCTGGCGCAGGTCGCCGATGTCCCCACGTTCGACCTGAAGGAAGGGGTGCTCGAGAAGCTCGGCTCGACGCGCACGCCCCAGCCGGTGCTCGCGGTCGCGACGATCCCGCCCCGGCCCGCGATCGCCGCGCTGACCGGTGAGGGCCCGGTGCTCGTCGCGGTGGGCATCGCGGATCCGGGCAACCTCGGGACGCTGCTGCGCGGCGCCGAGGCGTCGGGCTGCGCCGGGCTCGTGTGCTGTGGCGAGTCGGTCGACGTCTACAACCCGAAGGTGGTGCGCGCGTCGGCCGGATCCGTGTTCGGCATCCCGATCGTGGCGCCGCGCCCGGGCGGCCCCGAGAACGATCCGGTGGAGGTGCTCGATGAACTCGGTGCCGCGGGCCGGAAGCGCTACGGCGCGACGACCGGGGGCGCGCCCGCGTCGGAGCTCGACCTCACCGTCCCGGTCGCGTTCGTGCTCGGGAACGAAGCGCACGGGCTCTCGGACGCGGTGCTGGACCACGTTGACGGATTGATCTCGATCCCGATGGCGGGCGCGTCGGAGAGCCTCAACGTCGCGATGGCAGGGACGGTGCTCGCGTTCGAGGCCGCGCGGCAGCGCCGGGGCTGAGCGTCAGCTCGCGAGCCGCCCGGAGTCCAGCAGCGCCTGGGCCCGATCGAGCGCCTCGCCGGGATCCGCGCCGAGCTGGCAGACCTGGAGCACGAAGCGCTCGATCGCGGCGTCGAGCTCCTCGCGGATCTCACGGTTCGGCAGTCGCGCGGGTCGCTCGGCGACGGTGGTGCCCTTGCGGCGGCGGCTGACGACGAGTCCTTCGCGCTCGAGCTCCTTGTACGCGCGGGCCACGGTGCCCGGCGCGAGCTGGAGGTCATTGGCGAGCTGCTGGATCGTCGGAAGCCGCCCGCCGCGCGGGAGCACCCCGGTACCGATCATGCGCGCCACCTGCTCGCGCACCTGCTCGTATGGAGGGACACCGGACGCGGTGTCGACGGTGACGATCACGCGGCACCCCGGGGCACGGCGATCGCGCTCGTGGCCGCCGCTCGCGGGCGCGGTGGGCCCCCGCGCTTCCACGCGCTCGTCGCGTGCGCCCATTGGACGACCGCCGCTACCGCCACGACGAGGCTCATCCACCCCAGGAGCCTGCCCGGTCCGGTGAGACCGCTCGAGGCGGTCTCGACATCGCCCGCGACGCCGGCAAGCACGGCCCGGTGGCTGGAGCCGTCCGCTTCGATCCACGAGACCTCGAGCGGCGCGCCGGGATCGGTCAGCCGGCGAAGCGAGGTGTCGACCGAGATGGAGGTGCTGCCGGGCGGGGCTCGGAACACGGTGTGTCCGTGGCTGAGGACGACGAGCGTGTGCAGCGTCAACATGCCGGTGAGACTGGCAAGCACGATCCCGCAGCAGAGCACGCCGAGCACCGAGTGGTGCACCGCGCGGACCGCGGTTGCTCGCAGCGCGTCGTCGACCCTGGGCTCAGCGGCACCCCGGGGTGCCTCGACGACGCGGCGCTGGAGCCAACGGCCGAGGGGAACGACGAGCACCGCCGCGGCCGAGAGTGCGGCGATGCCCGCGTACGCGCCGAGTCCGGCGGGCGCCGTGATCGCCACGGCCACCGACAACCCGGCGCACGCCGCGGTCGCCAGCGCGATCGACCATGCCGCGTGCTTCGGCGCGTAGTCAGCGACGGTGCGCGCGGTGAGCGAAGCGTGCCGGACCGCGTCAGCCGCGGACCGGCGTCGGTGCTGGGCGAGTGCGATGCCCACCATCGTTCCGGCGACGAGCCCGAGCAGGCCGAGGAAGGGCAACGCGACGATCGCACCGAGCGCCCACCCGAACGCGACGACGCCGAGCGCGCCGGCGAGGGCACCGACGACCCGGCCGACGTAGGTCCGGTGAAGCGCGGAGCGGACAAGGGGGAGCGACGCCGGGTCGAGGACGAGGCCCTGCGCGGTGCCGAATCGCTCCGGCGTCGGGCGCCGGCCGAACCAGATCCAACCGATGGCGACGAGGAAGCCGAGCGGGATGGACCAGACGAGCACGAACACGTGACGCACGGTATGGGTTTGCTCGGAATATGTCAATAGATTGGTTGAATCGGTTTCGAATGGTCGGGGACCGCGGAGGTGGCTTCTCTAGACTCCGTGGGCCCATGGACCGCCCCGGAAAACCAGCCGATGCCTGCTGACGCGCTCGCCGAGCTCGACCTCGACGCGGCGCGGGCTGCCGTCGGTGCGGCGGGGACGCTCGACGAGCTCGAGGACCTCCGCAAGCGCCTGGTCGGCAAGCAGTCGGTCGCGGCCCGGGTCAAGCAGTCGATCAAGGACCTGCCGGCGGACCGGAAGCCGGTGGTCGGCAAGGCGGTCTCGGAGTACACGGCCGCAGTGACGACGTTGCTCGACGAGCGCCACGCCGACCTGGTGCCGGTCGAAGCGACGGGGACCGCGCTCGATCTGACCCTGGGCGGGCACGGCCGGATGCGCGGTCACCTCCACCTCGTGACCCAGTGCCGGCGCGAGCTCGAAGACGTGTTCGTGAGCCTCGGGTACCGAGTCGAGGAAGGCCCGGAGGTCGAAGACGACTGGCACAATTTCGAAGCTCTGAACTTCCCGCCGGGCCACCCGGCGCGCGCCATGCAGGACACGCTCTACGTGAACCTCGGTGAGCCGGAGCAGGTCTTGTTGCGGACGCACACGTCGCCGGTGCAGGTGCGGGTCATGGAGACCCAGAAGCCCCCGATCTACTCGGTGATGCCCGGGCGGACCTATCGCAACGAGACGCTCGACGCACGCCACTCGCCCGTGTTCCACCAGATCGAGGGGCTCGCGGTCGACCGGGGGATCACGTTCGGCGATCTTGCGGGCACCCTCGAAGCGTTCACGAGCGCGTACTTCGGCAAGCAGCTGCAGTCGCGGCTGATCCCGTCGTTCTTCCCGTTCACGGAGCCCTCCGCCGAGTTCTCGATCACGTGCGTGTTCTGCGACGGCGCCGGCTGCCGGGTGTGCTCCAAGACGGGATGGATCGAGCTCGGGGGCTGCGGCATGGTCGACCCGAACGTGTTCCGCAAGGTCGGCATCGATCCCGAGGAGTATTCGGGGTTCGCGTTCGGCTTCGGGCTCGAGCGCATGCCGATGCTGCGCTACGGCGTCGAGCCGATCAAGACGTTCTTCGACAACGACATCCGCTTCCTCACGCAGTACTAAAGGAACTCCCGTGCGCGCGCCGCTGTCCTGGATCCGTGAGTTCACGCCGCTCGAAGCGGACCCGGTCACGATCGCGAGCGCGCTCGACAACCTCGGGCTCGAGGTCGAAGCGCTCGATGCGCCGGGCGCCGAGATCGTCGGGGTCAAGGTGGCCAAGGCGCTCGACGTGCGCAAGCACCCGGGCGCAGACAAGGTCCGCCTCGTCGACATCGACTTCGGGGACGGCACGACGACGGTCGTCTGCGGCGCGCCCAACGTGGTGGCGGGAATGGTCATGCCGTACGCACCCGTCGGTGCGACGCTGCCCGGCGGGTTCACGCTCACGCCCAAGAAGATCCGAGGCATCGTCTCGGACGGGATGCTGCTCTCGCCGCGAGAGCTCGGGCTGAGTGACGACCATGGCGGGATCCTGGGTCTCGGTGCCGACGCCGAGCTCGGTGCCGACGTCCGCGATGTGCTGGACCTGCACGATGTCGTGTTCGACCTCGCGATCACCCCGAACCGTCCCGACGCGATGTCGATGGTCGGCGTCGCGCGCGAGCTCGCCGCCCACTTCGGGCTCCCGCTGAGAGTGCCCCCGCCGGTCATCGACGAGTCGGGGGCACCCACCGCCTCGGAGGTCACGGTCCGGATCGACGCGCCCGAGCGGTGTGCGCGCTTCACGGTCCGCCGCATCGGCGTGACGATGGGGGAGTCGCCGGCGTGGCTCGCGCGCCGGCTCACGCTCGCCGGGATGCGACCGATCTCCAACGTCGTCGACGTCACCAACTACGTGCTGCTCGAACGCGGCCAACCCCTGCACGCATTCGATCTGGATCGGTTGCCGGGTCGTGGGCTGGTGGTGCGCCTCGCGGCCGACGGGGAGCGGATGACCACGCTCGACGGGGTCGAGCGCTCACTGACCGCCGAGGACCTGCTGGTGTGCGACGCCGAGGGGCGGCCGCAGGCGATCGCCGGGATCATGGGGGGCAGCGTCGCCGAGGTGCACGAAGCAACGACCGAGATCCTGCTCGAGGCGGCGTACTTCCAGCCGATGGGGATCTCGCGCTCGTCCAAGCGTCTCGGGTTGCGCTCGGAGTCGAGTGCCCGCTTCGAGCGGGGCGTGGACCCCAACGGCGTCCTGGTGGGATCGGCTCGCGCCGCGGAGCTGCTGCGCCTGGTTGCATCGGGCCATGTCGCACCGGAGCCGATCGACGAGTACCCGGTTCCGATCGTTCCCGCCCGGATCACGGTGCGCGTCCCTCGCGTGGAGGCGCTCCTCGGGGTGGAGCTCGGCGCGGAGCGCGTCAAGGAGACGTTGCGCCCGTTGGAGATCGAGATCGAAGAGCCGGGTGCCGGCGGGGGTGACGACTTCGTGGCGATCCCGCCGACCTTCCGTCCGGATCTCGAGCGCGAGATCGACATCGTGGAAGAGGTCGCGCGCCGGGTCGGCTTCAACGAGATCCCGCGCACGTTGCCGCACACGACCGGCGTGTCCGGCGGGCTGACGCTCCGCCAACGTGAGCGGCGCCTGGTCGAAGACGTCATGGTCGGGTTCGGGGCTGCGGAGGCGATGACGGTGCCGCTCATCGCGGTGACCGATCTGGAGCGGTTCGGTCTCAGCATCGACGCGACCGTCGAGGTCACGAACGCGCTTCGAGCGGAAGAGCCGATTCTGCGGCCCGCCGTCCTCCCCGGGTTGCTCAAGGCCGCGGCGTACAACGCGAGCCAGGGTCTCGCAGACCTGGCGCTGTTCGAGCTCGGCCATGTGTTCATGGCGCCGGCCGCGGGCGTCCTGCTCCCCGACGAACGAGACCATCTCACGGTGCTGCTCGCGGGAGCTGTCACTCGCGCCCCGATCGAAGCCGACCGGCCCGTCGACGTCTACGACGCGGTTGACGCACTCGATGCCATCGCCGAAGCGCTCGAGCTGGAAGATCTCCGTCTCGTTTCCGGAACCGCTCCGGGATTCGATCCTGCCCGCGGCGCGGTGGTCACGGTCGACGGCGATCCGATCGGCCACGTGGGCGCGATCGCTGGGTCGGTGCTCGATGCGTTCGGCATCCCGGGTCCGGCAGTCGCGATCGAGCTCGACCTCGACGGCCTGCTGGGCGGAACGCGCCGCGACCGCGCCTTCCGATTGCCCTCGCGCTTTCCCGCGTCGAACATCGATCTCGCGTTCGTGCTGCCGGAGACCGTGCACGCAGCGGACGTGGAACGCACGTTGCGCACGGCCGCGGGGGAGTTGCTCGAAGCCGTGCGCGCCTTCGACGAGTTCCGTAGCGACGCACTCGGTGCCGGCCGCCGGAGCCTGGCGTTCGCGCTGCGCTTCCGCGCGCCGGACCGCACTCTGTCCGACACCGAGATCGCCACGGCGCGCCTGGCCTGCATCGATGCGGTGATCGCTGCGCACGCGGCTGAGCTGCGGGGTTGACGGTCGGGGTGGGCTCACCGTTCGTCCACCGGATCCGCCCGCGCTACGCCGAGGTCGATCAGCAGGGCGTCGTGTTCAACGCTCACTGGCTGACGTACTTCGACGATGCATGCACGCGCCTGTTCGAGTCGCTCGGCTACGAGCCGAAGGAAGCGTTCTTCGGCGAGTTCGACCTCATGATCGTGAAGGCCGTGCTCGAGTGGGAGGGCCCAGCCGGCTTCGACGACTGCGTGGACATCGTCGCCGAGCCTGTCCGTCTCGGTACGACGTCCCTCGACGTTCGCTACCGGGCTTCGGTTGCAGGCCGGGCCGCCTGCACCGGCGTGATCACGTACGTGAATGTCCTGCCGTCGACGCACGAGTCGGCCCCCATTCCCGCGGCGTTGCGGGCGAAGCTGGAAGCGGTGCTCGGCGCGCCCTGATCAGCTCGTGGGCGCCGCCGTGGTGCGGTGACGACGCGAGAACGCGATCGATGCGCCGAGGCCGAGCGGCAGGGGCAGCCAGTACGAGAACAGCCGGTACAGCAGCGTCGCGAGCACCGCTTCGTCAGGAGACGCTCCGGCCAGCGTGAGCACCCCGGCCAGACCGGCCTCCACGAAGCCCAGGCCGCCAGGGGTGATCGGGATCATCGACAACGTTGCGGCCGCGACGTACGCGAGCAGCACGAGGATCGGGTCGACCGACGCGCCCACCGCGAGCAGGCTGGCTTCGAGCGCGAGGAAGTCGAAGAGCTGGTTCGCCGCGGCTGCCGGTACCGCGCGCTTCCAGGAGTAACGCAGCTCGCGGCGGATCACGTTGCGCGATTCGACGACGCGGGCACCGAGGTCCGAGCCGTCGCCGATGTGGAGGCGTGCGGCGATCCAACCGATCGTCCGCCCGACCGCATCCACGGCGCGGTCGGAGCGGATCATCAGGGCCGAGAAGGCGAACAGCACGAAGAACAGGAACACGGCCAGCAGCGCACCCTCGACGAGCTGCTGGTTGATCGCGACGAAGGGGACGGCCGGGAGCGCGAGCACCGGCAACGCGAACAGGATCGCGGTCGACAGGAGGCCGGTGGCCGCGAGCGCGGTGGTCGCGGTCGGCATGTCGAAGCCGGCTTGGGCGAGCATCTTGAGCTGGAGCGCGCCGCCCGCTGCGACGCCGCCCGGCACGGCCCGACCCACTGCGTTGCCGGCGGTGTGGGAGCACGCGATGTCGAACCAGCTCTTCGCTCCGAGCGCGATGCGTTGGAGCTCCCAGATCGCCACGAAGCTGGCGCCCTCGAGCACGAGGACGACGGCGAACCACGCCGGGTAGACGTCCCGGAGGCGGGGGAGCGCGTCGAACGTCGCCAGCAGTCCCGGCAGCACGAAGTAGAACGCGATCAGCGTGACGACCAGGAACGCGATGCGGCCGATGAGCCTCCGACGCGAGGTTGTTGCGGTTGCCACCGAATCGAGCGTACGCGCTTCGCGTGGATTGACCCTGTTCTCGGAGGATCATCCGATCTGGATGATTCCTTCGGGCGGTCTGGTGCGCCAGGCTCGATCCGGTGACCGGGCCCGACGACGTCCACGGCGAGCACGCCCACGGCGAGCACGCCCACGGGTGGCGCGAGATCGAGCGCAACGGTGCCAAGCCGTTCGTCACCTGGGTGACCTACCAGCGGCCGGACGGCGCTCTCGTTCGTTGGGAGTCCCGGGCCCATCGCAAGCACCACAACCGTCTCGAACGCGGCGGGGCGTCGACCTGGTGGGCTCCCGGCGCGGTCGCGTGGTGGATCGGCGTCCTGTTCATGACCGGGTCGGCGTGCTTCGCCCTCGGCGCGGTGCCGGGGTACCTGAGCCGGGTCGGTACCCGGACCGACGACATCACGTTCTTCGTGGGGTCCGTGTTCTTCACGAGCGCAGCGGTGCTGCAGTACCTCGAGGTGGTCAATGCCGATGCCGTCGGCACGGATTCGCCGGGGCGGGGGAGAGTCCGGTTCCTCACCTGGGAGCCGAGTCGCATCGACTGGTGGGCCAGCGCGGTTCAGCTCGTCGGCACCGTGTTCTTCAACATCAGCACGTTCGCCGCGCTGGACGCGTCACTCGACGCGGCCAAGGCCAGCCGATACGTCTGGCGGCCGGACGCGCTCGGGTCGGTGTGCTTCCTCGTCGCGAGCGAGCTCGCGTTCGCGGAGGTGGGGCACCGCTGGATCTCGTGGCGGCCACGCGTGCGGTCGTGGTGGATCGCCGCGTTGAACCTCGGCGGGTCGGTGGCGTTCGGCATCTCGGCCGCTGCGGCCTACGTTGTGCCCGACAGCGGGCAGCCGCGCAACGTCGAGCTCGCCAACCTCGGTACCTTCTTTGGCGCGCTCGGATTCCTCGTCGGTGCCCTCCTGCTCCTGCCGGAACGCACCGATCGTCCATCCGGCCAGAGCCTGGCCCCGACACCGATCTCCACCAGCTGAAGGAGCACCATGGCACTCCACCGCAAGGCACCCCACAGCCACGACATCCAAACGGCGGCGCGCGGCGCGATCGATCCGATCTTTGCGCGTGCCGGGGAGCTGGCGGGCGCGGCGAAGCACGAGCTCCCGGCTGAGGGCATGCGTCCGGACACCGCGTACCAGGTCGTGCACGACGAGCTGATGCTCGACGGCAACGCGCGGCTGAACCTCGCAACGTTCGTCACGACCTGGATGGAGCCGCAGGCCCAGCAGCTCATGGCCGAGACGTTCGACAAGAACATGATCGACAAGGACGAGTACCCGCGCACCGCCGACCTCGAGATGCGGTGCGTCAACATGCTGGCGCGGCTCTGGCACTCGCCCGACGGGGAGGAGGCGACCGGCACGTCGACCACCGGTTCGAGTGAGGCGGCGATGCTCGGCGGCATGGCGTTGAAGTGGCGCTGGCGCGAGCGGATGCGCAAGGCCGGGAAGCCCACGGACTCGCCCAACATGGTGATGGGCATCAACGTGCAGGTCTGCTGGGAGAAGTTCTGCCGGTACTGGGACATCGAGATGCGCCTGGTTCCGATGGAAGGTGACCGCTTCCACCTCGACGCGGCCGAGGCGGTGAAGCAGTGCGACGAGAACACCATCGGCGTGATCCCGGTGCTCGGCTCCACGTTCGACGGCAGCTACGAGCCGGTGGAGGAGATCTGCGCGGCACTGGACCAGCTGCAGGCCGACACCGGTCTCGACGTCCCCGTGCACGTCGACGGCGCGTCGGGCGCGTTCGTCGCCCCGTTCCTCGACCCGAACGTCATGTGGGACTTCCGCCTGCCGCGGGTGCAGTCGATCAACGCATCGGGCCACAAGTACGGGCTCGTCTACCCGGGCGTCGGATGGGTCGTGTGGCGCAATCCCGAGGCGCTTCCCGAGGACCTGGTGTTCCGCGTCAACTATCTCGGGGGCGAGATGCCGACCTTCTCGTTGAACTTCTCCCGGCCGGGGAACCAGATCGTCGCGCAGTACTACAACTTCATCCGCCTCGGCTTCGACGGCTACCGCCGGGTGCAACAAGCCGCTCGCGACGTGGCGACGTACGTGTCCGCGAAGGTGGCGTCGATGGGGCCCTTCCAGCTCATCACCGACGGGAGCGAGCTCCCTGTGTTCGCGTTCGCGCTGAAGCCGGAGATCACCAACTACACGGTCTTCGACGTGTCTCGGATGATGCGGGAGAAAGGCTGGCTCATTCCCGCGTATCGCTTTCCGGCGAACCGCGAGGACCTGGCGGCGCTCCGCATCGTGGTGAAGAACGGGTTCACCCGCGACCTCGCCGACTTCCTGGTCGACGACCTCGCCACGTCCGTCGAGTACCTCAAGCGGGTCGAGGGGTCGCTGCCGGCTGAACCCGGCGAGGGCTTCCACCACTGACCGCCCCTCGTGGAGGATCACCCCGTTCGGACGATGCCATCGAGCCGGGGCGGTGGTTTGATCAGCGGAGCCGGCGCCGGAGGAAAGGTTCACGTGATGGGTCTGCTGTTTCGCCCGCGGCGCCCGCTCGTGCGCCTCGCAACGGAATCGACCCCGGCGCTGCACGCGCCCGATGTCGAGCCGGCCGCGGAGCTCGAGCGATTGGCCCGCCTGCACGACTCGGGTGCGTTGACCGACCACGAGTTCGCGGCGGCGAAGGCGATGATCCTCGGGACGTGAGGCTGGAGGGGTCGTCGCCATGAGCCGAGTCGAAGACCGGGTCGCCCTGCTGTTACGGGCGCTCGAAGCCGGCATCGCGGGTGAGGCAGGGTCGCTTCCCGAGCTGTACAGCGCCGACGTCAGGGGCTGGTCGCCGACGGTCGACGTCCACTCCCTCGACGAGCTGGCCCGCGAGCTCGAGGGACGCGCCGAGGTGTTCTCCGAGCTCGAGCTCACGGCCCACGCCGCGGTCGTGGACGACCGGGCGTACGCGGAGTGGATCGTCCGAGCCCGCCACACCGGCCCGCTCGTCGTCGACCAGGACACCGTGATCCACCCCACCGGGCGGCCGGTGACGATGCGGGGCGTGACCGTGGCCGAGTTCTCGGGTGATCGCATCTGCTCGTTCCGTCAGTACTGGGACGAGCCGACCTTGCTCGAGGGGCTCGGGTTGCTCCCCCGGGACTGAGCGCCGATCTCCTAGCGTGCCGGTGGCATGAGCGAACCGGAACCAACCCCTCCTCCTGCGTCGGGCGGCCACAGGGAGAGTGGAATCGAGCAACGGATGGCGATGGCGCGCTTCGGCATCGTGCTGGCCCTCCTGCTCGTGACGTTCGTGTTCCTTGCCTCCGCGCCGACCGGTCGATGGGTGCCGTTCGTCGCAGTTCTCCTGCAGGGAGCGACGCTGTTGGCCGCGCTGGCGGCATCGGGCGCGAACGCGCGGCTCTGGCGGATCGCGGTGGCTGTTGTGGCGATCGGCTTGGTCAGCGCGACTGGAGTGTGGCTCGCGGACTTCTCGGGCGCCGACGGTGTGCTGTTCCTCTTGAACGCGCTCTTGGTCGGCGCCGCGCCGGTGGTGATCGCACGTTCGCTGGTCCGCCGGGGCGTCGTCGACGTCCATACGGTGATGGGCGCGCTCTGCATCTACGTGCTGTTGGGAATGCTCTGGGCCTTTGGGTTCGGATCGATCGGCGCGTTCGACTCAGGCCCGTTCTTTGCCCAGCAGGCCAGCGCGAACG
>JADGON010000213.1 GCA_017882945.1 Acidimicrobiia bacterium
CATCTTGGCGCACCGTCACCGGCGGATCACGGGAGTACATCGATGCGCTGACCGCACCATTCGCCGACCGAATCCGGCTCTCGACAGCCGTGCACAAGATCGTCCCCCGTCCCGAAGCAGGTCACGAGTCGCGCGTCGAGGTGCTCACGGATCGCGGACCCGAAACCTTCGACCGGGTGATCATCGCCGCGCACAGCGACCAGGCCCTGCGGATGCTCGGCGCTCCCACGCCGGCCCAGTGCTCGGTGCTCGGCGCGATTCGATTCCAACCCAACACAGTCACGCTGCACACCGACGCGAAGCTGCTGCCGACGCGGTCACTCGCCCGCGCGAGCTGGAACTATTGGGTCGATCCCACGGAGCGCCGCGCCACAGTGACCTACTGGATGAACTCGTTGCAGGCGATCGAGTCGACCCAGCCATTGCTCGTGACGCTGAATCGGACGGACGCGATCGACCCGGCGCGCGTCCTGGCAGAGTTCGAGTACGACCACCCGGTGTTCGACTCGGCGGCGATGCGCGCGCAAGGTCGGCGCCACGAGATCGAAGGAGTCGGAGGCATCTATTTCGCCGGCGCGTACTGGGGCTACGGGTTCCACGAAGACGGCGTGCAGAGCGGCCTCGAGGTCGCGCGGTCGATCCGGGGTGGACGATGACCTCCGTCGCCCTCTACGAGGGGACCGCGCGTCACCACCGCGCGACGCCGATCGTGCGTGAGTTCGCGCCCCGCTTGTTCCTCGCGTATCTCGATGTCGACGCACTGCCGGGCACGTTGGATTCGCTCCCCGGTTGGTCGGGTCGGCACCGCGCTCCGGTGCGCTTCGACCGGCGCGACTTCTTCGACGGTGGTGACGGCCCTCTCGGTGACGCTGTGCGCGACCTGGTGGTTCAGCGTCTCGGGCGGCGCCCCGGCGGTGCGGTCCATCTCCTCGCGCAGCTGCGGACCTTCGGATGGTTGTTCAATCCGCTCTCCGTCTACTACTGCTGGGACCAGGCCGGGCACACCCTCGATGCAGTCGTGCTCGAAGTCACGAACACCCCATGGGGTCAGCGCCATTGGTACGTGCTCGACGCGCGGGACCACGGCGAGGCACCGACGATGGAGAAGGCGATGTACGTGTCGCCGTTCCTCCCAATGGACGTCGACTACCGCGTCACCTGGACGCCGCCGGGCGAGGCGCTCGAGCTCGACATCCAGGTGCTCCGTGAGGGCACCACGATCTTCTCCGCGGGCCTCCGACTGCGCCGGACAGTGCTCGACCGCCGACATGCCATCACGGTCCTGGTCCGCTATCCGCTGTTGACGTTGCGGGTCTCGCTCGCGATCTACCGGAAGGCGGCTTCGCTGTTCCTCGCCCGCGTCCCCCGGTACCGTCATCAGAAGACCGGGCGCGCTCAGGAGGTCGTCGTGTGAGCCGGCAGGTCATCGCCTCACGGCGCGAACGCACGGCAAGTGCGATCGTCGGACAGCTGCTCCAGCACCTTCACGGTGGCACCATCGATCTGAGCGACTGGTCCCGGTGTGCGACATTCGGCTCGCCGGACGCCACCGAGGCGGGATCGCCGATCCACGCTCGCGTCCAGGTGCACGATGCGCGGGCCTACGAACGAGTGCTCCGCCACGGGAGCATCGGCCTGGGCGAGTCGTACGCCGACGGCTGGTGGGACACGGACGACCTCGCCGGCGTCCTCCGGGTGGCGCTCCGGAGCCTCCGCCCCACGCATGCTCGCCGTGACCGCATGCACCGGCTCGTGAGCCCGGTCGTCGACCCGATCGCGCGCTTGCGTCGCCCGAACCCCCGACGCGACACGCGTCATGTACGCGCGCACTACGACCTGGGCAACGAGTTCTTCCAGCGCGTGCTCGACGAGACGATGGCCTACTCCTGCGCGATCTTCGACCAGCCGAACGCGTCCCTCGCGGAGGCGTCGCTCGCGAAGTACGACCGGCTCGCGGGACTGCTCGATCTGCAACCCGGCGACCGACTTTTGGAGATCGGCACCGGTTGGGCCGGCTTCGCCCTGCACGCCGCCGAGCACTACGGCTGCCTCGTCACGACGACGACCATCTCGCAACGCCAGTACGAGTTCGCACGCGGACGCGTTCGAACGGCCGGACTCGACGACCGGATCAACGTCCTCGACCTGCACTACCGCGACCTGCGCGGCACGTTCGACAAGGCGGTCGCGGTCGAGATGATCGAAGCAGTCGACTGGCGTGAGTACGACGTCTTCTTCGAGTGCATGCACGGCCTGTTGACCGATGACGGCGCGCTTGCCATGCAAGCGATCGTCACGGCTGACAGCAGCTTCGATCGGCTCAAGCGGGGCTCCGACTTCATCAAGGCGTCGATCTTCCCCGGCGGCTGCCTGCCCTCGGTCGGCGCGCTGACCGCGGCCGCGAACCGGCGTCAACTCCAGCTCGGCCAACAAGCCGACATCGGTCTCCACTACGGCGAGACGCTGCGGCGATGGCGCTCAAACCTGGATCGGATCGCCCCCGAGCTCCCGGCGCTCGGGCTCGACACCCGGTTCGCGCGACTCTGGGAGTTCTACTTCGCCTATTGCGAAGCCGGCTTCGACGAGCGCTACATCAGTGCCTCGCAGCTGCTGTACGCAACCCCGACTTCTCGAATCGCCCGGAACGGCCATCATGATCGACATCCATTGCAGAGAGCAGTGACGGGCACTCACACGTGATCGTTTGGAAGGAGATGGCGCGGGCCAAGGTGCGCTTCGGCCTCTTGATCGGCGCGATCGCGCTGCTCGTGTTCCTGATCTTGTTCCAGCAGGCATTGCGCGACGGCCTGATCACGTCATTCACCGGCGCGATCGAGCACCAGACGGCACCTGTGCTCGTGTACAGCACCGATGGTCGCCGCAACCTGCAGAGCAGCTCGATCACGCCCGAGCTCGCCGCGCAGGTGCGCGCGGTCGACGGTGCCGCCGCCGTCGGCCGGATCGGGCAAAGCACCTTGAGCGTCCGGGCCGGCGGTTCGATCACGGCGGCTGCGGTCATCGGATACGAGCGGCGCGACCTCGGCGCGCCCCAGGACCTGGTCGCCGGTCGGTACCCCGCCGCCGAGGGCGAGGGCGTGGCGAACGAGACGGACGCTTCGGAAGGCTTCGGGCTGGGAAAGGTCGTGCGTATCGCGCCCGGCGGCTATCCGATCCGGATCGTGGGCCAGTCGCGCGACACGAACCTCCAGGCGAGCCCGACCGTGTTCGTCCGGTACGGCTCGTGGGAACAGGCCGTGCTCGCCGCGAACCCCGACGCGCGGAAGCCGTTGCCGAACGCGCTGGGGCTCCGGCCCGCGGCCGGCGTAAGCCCCGACGAGCTCGTCGCACGCGTCAACCGGCTGAACCCGGAGCTCGAGGCCCTGACCCGACACGATGCCGCGACGAAGGCGCCGGGCGTCGCGCAGGTGAGCCGCTCGTTCCTCGTCATCTTCCTGCTCTACGGCCTCGTCGTCCCGCTGGTCATCGGCCTGTTCTTCCTGATCGTGACACTCCAGAAGGCCAGGACGCTCACACTCCTGCGCGCGATCGGCGCACGGTCGAGGACGCTCGTGTGGGCGCTGATCGTGCAGGTGCTCGTGGTAGTGGGACTGGGCATCGCGATCGGCACCTTGCTCTACCTCCCGGTGTCCTTCCTGCGCGTCGGCTCGATCCCCCTGCAATTCGACACCACGGCGGTCGTGGGCTGGGGACTCGGCATCCTGGCGCTCGGCGTCGCCAGCTCGTGGTTCTCGGCCCGCCGGGTGCTGCGCATCGAGCCGGCCGAAGCGCTCTCCGGCGGCGGGCTCGGCGCATGAGGCTCGCGCTGCGCGAGATGCGGCGGCAGCCCGGCCGGTTCGCCACCGCGGTTGCACTGCTCACCCTGATCGCGATGCTGCTGATGCTCCTCGGCGGCCTGCTCGACGGGCTGATCCAACGCTCGACCGGTGCGATCCGCGCGCAGCCCGCCGACCTCGTGGTCTTCTCGGCGGCGTCCGAGCACTCGTTCCTTCGCAGCCGGATCAGTCCCGAGATCCGGGCGCGAGTGGCAGCGGTGCCGGGTGTGACCCGCGTGGGAGGGATCGGGGTCTCCCAGCTCGCCGCACGCGTGCCCGGCAATGGGCCACGGGATCTCGTCGACGTCGCCCTCTTCGGCTACGAGGAGGCGCCGAGCGGCCTCCCGTCACCGCCTGCGGCGGGCCGTGCCTACGCGGACCGCGTCTTCGAAGACCAGGGTGTCAAGAAGGGCGACACCCTGAGCCTGGGGCCCGCCCGGACGCCTGTGCGAGTCATCGGCTTCGTCGAAGACGTGAGCTACTCCGGCGCGGGCACGCTCTGGGCTTCGCCCCAGACCTGGCGCGACGTGCAGGACGCGAACCGGCCGGGCTCCTCGGTCGGCGCCGGCGTGTTCCAAGCGCTCGTCGTGCGGACCTCCGGTGACGCGTCGGCGGTGGCGCGCCGGATCGACCGCGCGACCGGAGGGGCGACGGTGACCGTCTCCCGCGCTGACGCGGCCGACGCCATCGGCGGCGTTCGCCAGCAGCGGTCGGTGTTCAACCAGATCATCGGAGTGACGCTCGTGATCGCGATCGTGGTCGTGGCGCTGTTCTTCGCGCTGCTCACCGTCGAGCGCATCGGGCTGTACGGCATGTTGAAGGCGATCGGGGCACGATCGCGCACACTCTTCGGGGGTGTCGTCGTCCAGGCCGTCGTCGTGGCGCTCATGGCGGCCACGATCGGCTCCGGCTTCGCACTGCTCCTCGACCGGACACTCCCGCCCGGCACCATCCCGTACCAGCTGCTTCCGAATCGCCTGATCGTCAGCAGCATCGCGTTGGTCCTCGCGGCTGTCGTCGGGAGTGCGTTCTCATTGCGGCGCGTGTTGCGCGTCGATCCAGCCTCGGCGATCGGGAGGTCATCGTGACGAAGGACGGTGCGCCCGCACTGCGCATGGACTCGGTGCGCAAGGTGTACCCCACCGGCGACGAGGAGGTCGTCGCGCTGGATCACGCCACGCTCACGATCGATCACGAAGAGATCGTGGCGCTCGTCGGGCCATCCGGTTCCGGGAAGACCACGCTGTGCTCGATCGCGGGCGGCATCCTGTCGCCCACCGCGGGCACCGTCGTCGTCGCCGGAGCAGACATCACCGGCTACTCGGCAAGACGGCTCACCGATTTCCGGCGCGAGCACGTGGGATTCGTCTTCCAGACCGTGAATCTCGTCCCCTTCCTCACCGCGCGCGAGAACCTGCTCGTGGTCGACGAGATCGGGCGTCGCACCGGCGCGCCGGCCCGCAAGCGCGCAGACCAGCTCCTCGAAGAGCTCGGTCTCGCCGGCCGCGGCCGCCACCTCCCGGCGACCCTCTCGGGTGGTCAGCGCCAGCGGGTCGCAATCGGCCGCGCACTGATGAACGACCCGGACCTGGTCCTCTTCGACGAACCGACATCGGCGTTGGACACCCAGCTCGGCGAGCAGGTCATGGAGCTGATCCGGGACGAGATGAACTCGCGTGGCATCGCCGCCGTCGTCGTCACCCACGACGAACGCATGACCCACTACGCCGATCGCACGGTGCACATCACGGACGGCGTGCTGGAGGGCTCGCCGCCGAGGTGAGACGCCTCGGGGCCGCGCCGGAGCGCCCCGGCCAGCGGGAGAATCGCGGGCGAATCACCCGACACGCCCGGCTGGAGGGATTTGGGGCAATCCCCGGACCCTGACGTCCCGTATCTCTGTGCGGCTCCGGCCGCTCGCGCCGGGCCGGGAGGAGGCACCATGCGACATGCCCCAGTAGCGGCGCGCTTGCGCCTTGGTCTGCGTCACTCGAGAGCGGCCAGGGTCGGGGGCGTCGCCGCGGTTGTGGTAGCGCTCGCGGCCGGGCCCGCGACCGCGGCCGGCGCGTTCAACCCGTTCAGTCCCAACGAGTACCACCAGACGAACCTCGTCTCCGATCAGCCCAATCACGCGGCCGTCACCGACCCGAACCTGGTCAACGCGTGGGGTATGGCAACGTCTCCCACCAGCCCGGTGTGGGTCTCCGACAACGGTGCCGACGTCTCCACGTTGTATTCGGGCGCGGTGCACGGGAGCCCGGTGAACGTGTCATCGCTCGTCGTGAGCATCCCGGGCGGCGCGCCGACCGGGCAGGTGTTCAACGATGGCAGCGGGTTCAAGCTCCCGGTGGGTGGGCCTGCACTCTTCCTGTTCGCGGGTGAGGACGGCCAGATCAGCGGCTGGAACAAGGCATCCGGGACCTCGGCCCAGCTGATCACCACCACGCCGGACGCGGTCTACAAAGGCTTGACCCTCGCCGACACCCGTCACGGGGCGTTCCTGTATGCGGCGAACTTCCACGCCGGAACCGTCGACGTGTGGGATTCGAGCTTCCAGAGGGTGCACCGTCCCTTCGCGTTCCGCGATCCGTTCATCCCGCAGGGCTACGCACCGTTCAACGTGCAGGAGGTGCACGGCTTCCTGGTCGTGACGTACGCGAAGCAGGATGCTGCAGCCCATGACGACGCCGCGGGACCCGGGCACGGGTTCGTCGACGTCTTCACCCCGGAGGGCTTCTTCCTGCGCCGTCTGGCGACCCGAGGCGTCTTGAACTCGCCGTGGGGCGTGGTGCTCGCGCCTTCGAACTTCGGCCGGTTCTCGAACGCGCTGCTCATCGGCAACTTCGGTGACGGACGGATCAACGCGTTCGATCCGATCACCGGGTTCCCGCTCGGTGCGCTCCGGGACGAGCACCACCAACCGCTGACGATCGACGGCCTGTGGGGTCTTCGATTCGGCAACGGCACGATCGGCAGCCCGAACACGCTGCTCTTCTCTGCCGGACCCGACGGCGAGAGCCACGGTCTCTTCGGCGAGATCGACGCGACCCACTGACCCGAGCGGTGTGTGGTGGGTGCTTCGACGGCCCACCACACACCGGCGGGTGCGCGTGCCGCGCGAATGGGCGCTTTCGTCACCCTCGAAGCCGGCGACGAACGTGACCTTTGACCGAGGCGACATCCGGACGCGGGCACCAGCCGTTCTGCTCGCGTATGAGAGACGACTTCCCCGAGATCCGCTATGCGGACGCCGACGGAGTGGCGATCGCGTACTGCGTCCGCGGTGACGGCCCGATCGACCTCGTGCGCGTCCCGGACGTCATGAGCAGCATCCTCGTCAGCGTGGTCGATCCGTGGGCCGACGCGTACAACGACCGCCTCGCCGAGTTCTCGCGGCTGATCCGGCTCGACCGACGCGGGCTCGGGATGTCGGATCCGCTCGTCTCGGGCGACGTTCCACCGCTCGAGCAACAGGTCGACGACGTGCTGGCGGTGATGGACGCGGTCGGAGTGCGCAGCGCCGCGCTCCAAGGCGGCGGTGACGGCGCTCAGGTCGCGTTGTTGTTCGCGGCAACCCATCCCGATCGGGTCAGCGTGCTCGTCCTCAACAGCGCGTGGGCTCGTGCGTTCCGAGGGCCCGGCTACCCGTTCGGATCGGATCCGGCCTTCCGCGAGCAGCGCGGGATGCGGATGCGGTCGAACTGGGGTGATGTCGATCGCCCCTGGGGGTTGGAGAGCTTCGCACCGAGCCGACGTCACGATCCGAGCTTTCCGCAGCTGCTGGCGCGACGGCAGCAGGTCAGCGCGTGTCCCGCCGCCGCATCGGCGGTGTACTTCAACGAGGGGAACGACGTGCGGGAGGTGCTCCCCCTGGTCCAGGCCCCCACCCTCTTGCTCTGCCCCGCCGACAGCCACCCGGACACGGAAGCGCTCCAACTGCTCGACCACGCGCAGTTCCTCGTCGACCACATCCCGAACGCGCGCCTCGCCACCTTCCCCGGCATGGACAGCTATCTCGGCGCGAACACGCCCGAGCGGGCCGCGTTGATCCAGGAGTTCCTCACCGGAGCGCCGCCCGCGTCCGCAAGCGATCGAGTTCTTGCCAGCGTGCTGTTCACGGACATCGTCAGCTCGACCGAGCAGCTCGCACAGCTCGGAGACCAGGCGTGGCGCTTCACCCTCGATCGCCACGACACGATGCTGCGAACGAACCTCGAACGCTTTCAAGGCAGGGAGATCAGCTCCGCGGGCGACGGCTTCTTCGCGGTGTTCGACGGCCCCGCTCGCGCGGTGCGCTGCGCGCAGGCGATCGCCGAAGGTGCACGCGCGCTCGGGATCGACGTGCGAGCGGGAGTGCACGTCGGAGAGTGCGAGGTACGCGGCGACGACCTCACCGGCATCGCGGTGCACATCGGCGCGCGCGTCTGCGAGCTCGCTCAGCCCGGAGAGGTGCTCACGACCTCGACCGTCCGCGACCTCGTTGCCGGGTCGGGCATCGCCTTCGCCGAACGTGGGCGCACCACCCTCAGAGGCATACCGGGTGAGTGGGCCGTTCTCACGGCCGAGGGATGAGTGCCGACACCAACGGCCTGGCCGGGTACATCTAGGTGCTCGATGCCGCTTCCTCGGCCGCGCGGGTCACCAGCTCGATCGCGCGGCTTCGAATGACCTCCGCGGTCAGATTCTCGATGCTCTCGTACGTGGGGATGCCACCGTTCTCGGTGATGGCAACTTCAGCGCTCCCCACCGAGTTCCGAGCGAGATCGAACACCGCCGATGCGTCGCCGAGGCGGGCATAGAACAGGACGTCCCCCGGCCTCCCGGCAATGCGCGTGTGTTGCTTTGCGGTGCCACCGCAGTCCTCACCGAGGCTGTCGACGTGCTCGACCACTTCCGTAAGCACTGGCAGCGCAACGGTCGTCGCCCATTCGGTGAACCGTCGATCCAGGTCCGCTTCGGCCTGATCTCGCGCGTCGACGGCCGCATCACGGTCTGCTTGCGCCGCTCGGAGTCGCGCCGCCGCGGCGTCCAGCGAGTCGAACTCACCCATGCCTCTCCCCGTGATGTCGTTTGGCTCACGCTAGCGATCCGAAGGGGCTCCGCCCCAAGCGCGAGTCCGGAGCCCCGGTCGGGCCACACGTGCGCGTCCCGCGCTTCTTCGCAATCCCACGGCTCCGTACCGCCGTAGCATCCACAACCACGATTTGGAGCGACGTTGCCTACCCCAAGCAGCTTCTGGAAGCAGCCGCCCGCCGTGATGCTCGTGCTCGCGGTCCCGGTGATCGCACTCGTCGCGGTGCTCGCCACCCGCGCGGTCGCCGGCCCGACCGACACGGGCGCGGTCAACGCCACCGCGAACACCATCGTCGTCAAGAACTTCAAGTTCGTCCCTGCCACGCTCTCGGTGAAGAGCGGTGCAGTGCTGAAGGTGCAGAACACCGATGGTGTCGTCCACACCTTCACCGCACGTAACCACAGCTTCGACACGGGCAACATCCGCGCGGGAGCAACGGTGACCGTCACACCGACGAAGCCGGGCACGATCGAGTTCTTCTGCAAGATCCACAACTTCATGACCGGCAAGCTCGAGGTGACCCGATGACCACCCGACAGATCCGTCTGGTCGTCGGGGCCGGCGCGGTGCTGGTCAGTGCCTACGTGCACTTCTACCTGTACTTCTGGGGTGGGTACCGCGGCATCAGCCCCGAGCGGGTGCTCGGCGCCGACATCAGCCGTTCCTTCGCCGTGAACGCGATCGCAGGACTCGTGATCGCCGAGCTGCTCGTCGTCTCGCTGCGTTGGGAGCAGCTCACGCTTCCGGCGACGGTGTTGGGGGTGCTGTTCGCGGCCGGCGCACTCGCCGCGTACCTCCTCACTCGCACCACCGGCTTCCTCGGATTCACGGAGCACCGGACCACCATCGAGGCGGTCATCGCGAAGTCGGCTGAGGTCGTCGCGCTCGTGACCCTCGGCTCGTTGCTCCCCGCGGTCTTCCGGTCCCGATCGCTCGGACCAGCCTGAAGATCCGCCGCGCGCCACGCATGACCCCGGTGCCGGCACCGCTCGCACCGACCCTTAGCTCAGTGCCCGGAGCCGTTCCTGGTACTCCTCGGGTGTGATGTCGCCACGGGCCATGCGTTCGGCCAGGATCTCGCGCGCCCCATGAGTGGGATGTACGGCTGCGTGGTCGCTCGGCCGTCGCGCCACCAGCCACAGCAAGGTGGCCAGGAATCCAATGACGATCACTGCCATCACGGCCATCAACACCGCCCACACCCAGTGCGTGCC
>JADGON010000031.1 GCA_017882945.1 Acidimicrobiia bacterium
CCGCTACGGCTTGGCACCGCTTCCACCGCCGGAACGTCACGGTCACGGAACCGTCCTGCACCCCGTCGCGAAACCGCGCCTCGAACAACACGGCAGGCGAGACTACGCGCCGCTCTCCCCCCCAACGTGTCGTGGCGTCACCCCCACACGTCATACGTGCGGAGGTGACGCCAAGACGGGAGCAAGGGTTGCTTGGTGGGCGTTAGGCCTGGTGGACCGCTTCGACCTCGATCTCGATGCGGGCCTTCTTGCCGACGAGCACGCCGCCGGTCTCGAGCGCCTGGTTCCAGGTGAGGCCCCAGTCCTCGCGGTCGATCTCGGTCGAGGCCGAGAAGACCGCCTTGTCGTTGCCGAACGGGTCCGTGACGCTGCCCTGGTACTCGAGGTCCAGGGTCACCGGCTTGGACTCGCCGTGGACCGTCAGCTCACCGTCGACCTCGTAGCGGTCGCCCTTCACCGGGCGGACGCCGGTGCTCTGGAAGGCGATTGTCGGGTACCGCTCGACGTCGAAGAAGTCGGCGGACTGCAGGTGGCCGTCGCGCTGAGGGTCACCGGTGCTGACACTGGCCGGCGAGATCTCCACTGCGACCGACGACGCCTCGGCGGTGTCGCCGACCTGGATCGTGCCGCTGAACTCGGAGAAGCGCCCGCGGACCTTGGCGACCATGAGGTGCCGAACGACGAACTCCACCGAGGAATGCGAGGAGTCGATCGTCCAGGTGCCGGACGCCGGCAGGTTCCGGGTCTGCGTGGTGGTGGTTGCCGTCATGGTGGCTCCTTGGAAGTAGTTGTGATCTCAAATGTTGCTTGTGCAGTTATCTTCTCACGCAACCAATGACTTGTCAACCAATACCTGATACGGTGACGGGCGTGGAGATGCAGGCCGACCGAACCGCCCGCGACGACGAGCGGATCCGTGCGTTCGGGCTCCTCCACGAGGCCCACCGCCGGCTGGACCGGGCCTTCGACTGTTCCCTCGAGCAGGCCTGCGGCATCAGCGGACCGTTCTTCGAGGTCCTCATGCGGGTCGGCCGCTCCCCCGGCGAACGCCTCACGATGACCGCCCTCGCCCACCAGCTCGGCCTCACCAGCGGAGGGACGACCCGCCTGGTGGACCGAGTGGTCGCCGCGGGGCTCGTCGAGCGCCAGTCCTGCCCGACCGACCGTCGAGTGCAGTGGGTCGCACTGAGTGCGGCGGGCGAGCAGAAGCTCGACGAGGCGCTCGCCGTCCACGTCCAGGACCTGCAGCGCGAGATCTTCGATCGCCTCGATCCCGGGGAGATCACAATGCTCGAGCGAGCGCTCGACAAGTTGCGCGCCGTCGACGAGCTCCCCGGCTAGCTGCACATGACGACACGCTCAGCCGCGCCGCGCGAGATCAACGTGGGTGGCTCCGTCGTCGGCGTGTACGAATACGGCGATCCGACCGGTGCACCGGTGATGGTGTTCCACGGGACGCCGGCGTGCGGGGCGGGCTTCGTGTGGGCCGATGCGTCAGCTCGCGACCGAGGTCTCCGTCTGATCGCACCCGACCGACCCGGCGTCGGGCTGTCGAGCCGGATTCCGTCCTGGGCGATCGTCGACTACCCCGCGCAGGTCGTTGCGCTCGCCGACGCGCTGGACCTCGAACGATTCTCCGTGTGGGGCTACTCGGGCGGCGGACCGTACGCGGTCGCGTGCGCCGCACTCCTCCCCGACCGCGTCACCACGACCGCGGTGGCTGCGGGCATGGGCCAGGTCGGCGTCTGGGCGACGATCGACGAGTCCGAGAAGACCGATCGCCAAATGCTCCACCTCTCGACGACACATCCGGCAGTCGCGCGACTGCTGCTGAGCATCAGCGGACGCGGCGCTCGCATCAGTCCGAAGATCGCGATGAGGAGCTTCGAGCAGCAGCTGGACGAGAGCGATCGCGAAGTCGTGCTCGGTCTCGGCCCGCCCAACGAGGTCATGGCGCTGTTCACCCAGGCCTTTCTGCGTGGCGCCTACGGGGTGGTGGCCGACTACGCCGCGATCGCGCGGCCCTGGGGCTTCGACGTCGAGATCATCGAATCGCCGCTGCATCTGTTCCATGGCGACGCGGACACGATGGTGCCGCTGCGCCATTCCGAGGAGCTCGCGAAGCGGGTTCCGACGGCCCAGCTCACGGTGTGGCCGGGCGCCGGTCACCTCGGAACGATCAAGCACGTCGACGACGTCCTCGACTCGCTGAGCTAGCCGATGCCGCTCACGTCGATGGACACCGCGGTCGCGGCCGTCCGCTCCCGAGACCGACTCGCCATCCCACTGGGTCCCGGGCAACCGGGCGGGTTTCTCCACGCGCTCGGGGAACGCGACGACTTCGAGGATCTCCAGGTGTTCGGGGCCCTGCTCGTCGACCTCTTCACGGTGTTCACCAAGCCGGGCGTCCGGCTCCGCTCCGGCTTCTACGGTCCCGCGGAGCGGTTCCTGCGGGACTCGGGCGCGAACGTCGAGTTCATCCCGTCGGACTTCCGTCGTTTCGCTCCGATCGTCGAGCGCTTCCATCCGCGAGTCGTCGCCGTCGCGGTCTCGCCTCCGGACGCGGGCGGCTGGATGAGCTTGTCGCTGCACTCCGGTGCCGCTTGGTACGAGCTCCAGCGGATCATCGTCGATCCGGACCGGATCATCGTCGCCGAGGCGTCACCCCGGTTCCCTCGCACCCTGGGGTTGGAACCCGAGTTCCCGCACCGGTTGCATGTCGACGAGGTGGACTTCGTCGTCGAGACCGACCGCGAGCCCTACCTGCTCGCGGACGCGCCTCCGACGCC
>JADGON010000004.1 GCA_017882945.1 Acidimicrobiia bacterium
CTCCGACGCGTGCTGGCTCGGTGATGTCCGGACGGGCTACTCCGCGTCGAGCAGGGCGCGGATCCCTTCGTCCAGCGTCACCTTCGGGGCCCAGCCGGGCGGGGGGCCGGAGACCATCCACGGCTTCAGCATCTCCCGCGGTCGCGCCGCGCGGACGCCCCACTGGGCATCCACCTGGAGCCCACTGACCGACTCGAACCGCGCCACGAGGTCGCGCAGGTTGAGCGTCTCGCCTCCTGACGCGCCGTAGGTGGCGCCCGGATTGCCGTCAGCGGTTGCGAGCAGCGCGGTGACCGCGTCGTCGACGTGCAGGAGGTCGATGAGCTGTGTGCCGTCGGTCATCTGCAGCTGGGTCCCCTCGCGCGCGGCGCGCGCGAGGATCGGAAGGAGCTTGGGTCGCGGATCACCAGGCCCGTAGGTGTCGGTGAGCTCGAGCGTGACGACCGGGAGACCGGCCACCTCCTGGTAGAAGCGGAGCACGTCGGTGAAGGCCTGCTTCATCGCGGCGTACAGCGAGACGGGGCTGTACGACCGGGCGTCGTAGTGCTGCCAGACGGTGCCCGTGTTCACGAACGTGCAGTTGCCGGCCCGGCTCACCGCCTCGGCGAGCGCGGTCCCGAACCCGACATTGGCGGTGACCATCGGCTCGATGTCTGCCGGGACGTGGACGCCCCGGAATGCGGTGGCCAGGTGGAAGCACACCTCGGGCGCGACGTCGGCGACGAGCCCGATGAGGTCGTCGATCGGCCCGGGGACGGGGTGGACCGAGACGCCGTCAAGCCGGGCAGCGGCCGGGTCCCGGACGAGCGCGTGCACCACCCAGCCGTCGTCCACGAGCCGGCGCACGACGTGCCCGCCGACGAAGCCGGTCGCCCCGGTGACCAGGGCACGTCGAGCTTGCGGTGAGGTCGGATCCTGGGCCATCGCCGGGATCGTACGCGCCTGCGGCATGAGCGGATCGTCCGAGGGGTAGCGACGGTGGCGTGATGGGGGGCGGGGACGAGAACCGGAGACGGGTCTCACCCACGACGACCTGGCCGCGGGCGCGCTACGAGCGGAGGATCTGGCCCGGTCTCGGAGTGGACTCGTCGATGACGGGAGTGCCGTCGACGCGGATCGGGACGCCGTTGACGAGCGTGTGGGTCATCCCGGTGGGTGCGTCCGCGGTGAGCCGTTCGCCACCGGCGGGGAAGTCATGGATCCGCCGGAGCGGTCCGGGGGCAACGGTGTCGGGGTCGAAGACGGTGATGTCCGCGGCCATCCCTTCGCGGAGCAGCCCGCGCCCTGCGCCGGCCCGGTCCAGCCCGAACACCGCTGCGGGCTCACCCGTCAGCTTGTTGACCGCCCGCTCGAGCGAGATCACCTCGCGCTCGCGGACCCAGTTCCCGAGCAGGTCGGTGGGCAGGCACGCGTCGCAGAGCTGGCTCACGTGCGCGCCGGAGTCGGCGAGACCGAGCAGGACCCCTTCGCGCCCCAAGAGCCACGCGATCGCGTCGGGGTCGTTGTTCGCGAGCACCGACCGGAACCGGGTCTCGAGGTTCTCGTCGAGGGAGATGTCGAGCATGACGTCGAGCGGGGAACAACCGCGCTCGTTCGCGAGCTCCACCACGTTCCGGTCGATCAGGTCCGGGTGTGCCGTGCTCTCGGCCACTTCGAGCGCGTCCCAGTTCGGTCGAAGGAACGCCTTGTTGTTGAGGTCTGATGTCGCCCGTTCGCGCCACGCGGGATCGGCGTAGCGCTCGAGCCGCACGGCGTCGGGCTCGGCCATCAGCTCGGCGAACGCGGGGGCCATGTTGAACGTGAACGGCTCGCGCAGGTTCATCTGGAACACCAACGGCCGCACCGACACCTGGGGCCACACCTGGCCGCCCTCGGCCCGCGCCGCGTCGTTGTCGGCGATGACCCCCTCGTGCCACGGGAAACCCTTGATGGTCAGCAGCGCGGTCCACGTGAGCGGCCGACCGATCCGGTGCTGGAGCGCGTAGACGTCCGCGTGCTTGATCCGCTCACCCGGGAGCAACGCGGCGACCCCCTTGTCGAGGTCGTGGAGAGGTTGCAGGAGGGCCTCGAGCTCGGCGAGATCCGCCAACCGGCTCGGCACCGGCCGACCCCCGTCGCCGTTGTGCGTCGCGGAGGAGCTCGTCGCGAACCCCATCGCGCCGGCGGTCATGGCCTCGCGCACGACCGCCTGCATCGCCGCGAGCTCGGCGTCGGTCGGGAGCTCACGCTCGTAGCCCTCCTCGCCCATCACGAACAGCCGGACCGCGGTGTGCCCGACGTAGACGCCGTAGTTCAACGACGTGCCGTGGCGCGCCACGGAGTCGAGGTACTCGGGGAACGTCTCGAAGTCCCACGGGATCCCGGCTTCGAGCGTCGCGAGGTTCATGTCCTCGACGTGCTGGAGCGTCCGCGCGAGCAGGGCGCGGTGCTCCGGCCGGCAGGGCGCGATCGAGAAGCCGCAGTTGCCGGCCACCACGCTCGTGACGCCGTGGAAGCTCGACGGGGTGAGCGCGGGATCCCAGAACACCTGGGCGTCGTAGTGCGAGTGGATGTCGATGAAGCCGGGGGTGACGGCCTGCCCCGACGCGTCGAGCTCCCGCCGACCGTCGAGGCCATCACCGATCCCGCTGATCCTCCCGTCGGTCACGGCGACGTCGGCTCGGCGGCCGGCCCCGCCTGTTCCGTCGATCACGGTCCCGCCCCGGATCACCAGGTCTGCGGACATGACACCCCCCTCGGAGACTGCGGTCACGTTATTACGATGCGCCGATGCCCCTCACGTTGACTCCCGGGCGCGATGGCCGCGTCGATCCGCTGCTCGAGCCCGGCGTCGACGCGCGGCTCGGGGTCGCTCGGATGGATGGCCCGGCACGCGGTGAGCTGCGCGACGCGGTGGCGTGGGTCCTGATCGAGGGCGGGGTCGGCGGGCTCCGGGTGGGCGAGCAAGGAGCCCACGTCGAGGGTCGCGATGACGTGTTCGAGGGGGCGGGCTGGTCGGCGCTCGTCGGGCGCGACACCGACTTCGAGCTCCACGGCGATCTGCGGGCGACGGTGGTGTGGCGACAGGAGTCGCGCCCCATTCCGAGCCGGCTCATCGCGCCGGAGGACGTTCGCGACGAGGAGCGCGGCGAGGGTGCGACGTTCCGCCGGGTCCGGACCTACGTGGATGCCGGGCCGCTGATCGTGGGGGAGACCCTCAACCCGCCCGGGCGCTGGTCGAGCTACCCGCCGCATCGTCACGAGCACGAGGAGATCTACCTCTACCGGTTCGATCCCCCGGACGGCTTCGGGCTGCAGATGCGCTCGGAGTCCGATGACGACGAGCGGGCGGTAGTCGTGCGCGACGGTCGCATCGAGCGCATCACGTCCGGCTGGCACCCCGTCGTCGCCGCCCCGGGCTCGGACCTGTACTACCTGTGGGCCCTCGCCGGCGCCGACACCCTCCACCCGGAGATGGACGCGAGGTACACCTGACCAAACCCGTGGGACGAGGTTGACGCTGGTGTCAGGTTTGGGCCACGCTCGCGGTATGGGGGGAAACCTGCCCGAGACCATGCGGGCGGCGGTCTACAAGGGTGATCGGCGCGTCGAGATCGAGGAGTATCCGGTCCCCGAGCTCGGTGCCGACGACGTCCTGCTCGAGGTGAGCCACTGCGGGGTCTGCGGCTCGGACATCCATTTCGTCCTCGAGGGCTGGGGCCGGCCGAACTCGGTCGGCGGCCACGAGTACACGGGCACCGTGGCCGCGGTCGGCGCCGCGGTGACCGGCTGGAAGGTCGGCGATCCGGTGGTCGGCGGGCCGTCGGTGCGCTGCGGGGTCTGCGAGTACTGCCGAGCGGGCCGTCCGAGCCTCTGCTCGGGCCGAGGCTCGGTGGGCGAAGGCGGCGACTTCCAGGGTGCGTTCGCCGACTACATCAGAGTCCCTGCGGGCGAGCTCCTCCACCTGCCCGAGGGTCTCTCCCTCCGCCACGCCGCGCTCACGGAGCCGCTCGCGGTTGCGCTCCACGGGATCACCCGCGCCGGAGTCCGGCCGGGCGAGCGGGTGCTGGTGACGGGGGGCGGGCCGATCGGGACGCTCACCATCGCTGCGCTCGTTGCCCGGGGCGTCACCGACATCGTGCTGAGCGAGCCGGCCCCGGTCCGGCGCGAGCTCGCCGAGCGACTCGGTGCGCGCAGCATCACCCCGGACGAGCTCACGACCCCGCGGTCGCCCAACGAGATCGTCGCGGAGCCCTTCGACGTCGCGCTCGAGTGCTCCGGTCACGCGGTCGCGATGGAGCAGTGCCTCGGCCAGCTGCAGCGGACCGGCCGGCTCGTGCTCGTGGGGGCCGGGATCAAGCCGCCCCGCTTCGATGCGAATCGCATCCTGCTGAACGAGATCGTGATCACCGGCGCGTTCTGCTACGACGACGACGGGTTCGAACGAGCGCTCGAGCTGCTCGCGGAACCGGACTTCCCGCGCGACCTCCTGGTCGCGCCCGACGACGTCGGCCTGGGCGGGCTTCTGGGCGCGATCGAGATGCTCGGAGCGGGGGAGATCCCGGCCAAGGTGATGGTCGCGCCGAAGCTGGCGCCATGAGCGAGCAGGAGCGCAGCCGGACCACCACGAGTCGCGCTCCTCGGTTCAACCACGTTGCGATGAGCGTGCCGGCCGACCTGCTCGGCGAGCAGGGCCGCAAGCAGCTCTGCGACTTCTACGGCGAGGTGTTCGGGTGGGTGGAGCTCCCGACCGAGACCGTTGATCGCAAGAAGCTCGTCTTCGGGGTGCACGCCATCGAGCAGTTCGTGTTCCTCATCGCCGACGATCCGCCGATGACGTGCCCGCGCCTGGACCACTTCGGCTTGTCCGTCGGCACGGAAGCCGAGCTCGACGACATCCTCGCGAAGGCCCGCACGTACCGCGAGCACGACGACCGCGTCGACATCATCGACAAGAAGACCGACGACCACGGCATGCTCGCGATCACGTCGATCTACGTCCGGTACCTGCTCCCCATGATGGTGGAGATCCAGTACTGGGAGTTCGCGTGAACCCGTTGCGGTGGGGCGCGTTCGTCCCGCAGGGTTGGAAGCTCGAGTACACCGGCTGGGGCGCCGCCGAGGCGTGGAGCCGTTCGATCGAGCTCGCGCAAGCAGCCGAACGTGCGGGATACGACCACCTCTGGGTGTACGACCACGTCGAGACGGTGCCCCGGCGCGAGGCGACGCACTGCTTCGAGGCCTTCACGATGCTCGCCGCGCTCTCGCAGGTCACGTCGACGATCGAGCTCGGTCAGCTGGTGACCTGCTCGAACTATCGCAATGCCGGGCTCCTGGCCAAGGAGGCTGCGTGCATCGACGTGTACTCCGGCGGACGGTTGATCCTCGGTCTCGGCGCCGGCTGGTACGAGCGGGAGTACGAGGCGTACGGCTACGAGTACCCGTCGGCCCGGACCCGGTTGGCGATCCTCGAGGAGACCATCACCGTGATACCGCGGCTGTGGTCCGAGGAGACCGTCACGTTCGCGGGCGAGCACCTGCACTTCGACGGCGCGTTCTCGGACCCGAAGCCGATCCGGCAGCCCCGCCCCCCGATCTGGGTGGGCGGCGGAGGCGAGAAGGTGACGCTGCGCATCGCCGCGCAGCACGCGGACGCGACGAATTGGCAGGTCGGGCTCGACCAGTTCGTGCACAAGTCGAAGGTGCTCGAGGAGCACTGCGACCGGTTGGGCCGCGACTTCGGCTCCATCGTGCGGACCCACGGGCCGGACTGCCGCCTGTTCGACAGCCAGAAGGATCTCGACGCCTGGCTCGACGCGCCGGGCGGCGGGCAGCTCTGGGGCCGCACCCCGCACGAGGACTACGTGCGGGACAACCTCGTCGGAACCCCGGACCAGGTGGCCGAGCAGGTCCAGGGCTTCGTCGACGCGGGCTGCCGGGAGTTCGTGCTGTGGTTCCGAGACTTCTCGTCGAGCGAGAGTCTCGAGCGCTTCACCGCCGAGGTCGTGCCGCAGATCCAGGCTTGAGGCCCCCGGCTACGATGACCCGGCCGGTGTGCAGATGAAGATCGATCCTGCCGCGCCCACGCCTGAGGCGCCTCACCCGCCCGCTCATGATCCTGCGGACGGCTCGCGACCGCGCGCGCTCCTGATCGGAGTCCTCGTCGCCGGAGTCCTCGCGGCCGCCGTGGCCTTCCGCTTCGTCACGAAGTCCGATCTCTGGCTGGACGAGGCCCTCACCGTCAACATCGCCAAGCTGCCGATCTCGCACCTCGAAGACGCGCTGCGCCGCGACGGCGCGCCGCCGCTGTACTACCTGCTGCTGCACGGCTGGATCCAGGTCTTCGGATCCAGTGACATCGCGGTGCGGGCGCTGTCCGGGGTCCTCGGCGTCGCGCTGTTGCCGCTGATGTACCTGGCGGGCCGTCGCCTCGGCGGCTCGGACCCGTCGCGGCGGCGCTGGATCGCGTGGGCCGCCGTTCTCGTCGTCGCGTCGTCGCCGTTCGCGATCCGGTATTCGACCGAGGCTCGCATGTACGGCCTGGCGATGGTGCTGGTCGTTCTCGGCTACCTGGCGTTGTGGAACGCGATCGAACGTCCTTCGTTCGGCCGGTTGCTCGCCATCGCGCTGATCACCGGCGCGCTCCTGTACACCCAGTACTGGGCGTTCTTCCTCGTCGCGGTCGTCGGCGCGACGCAGCTCTGGACTGCGTGGCGCAGCCGGGGAGAGCAACGGGCGACCGCGGTCCGGATCCTGGTCGCGCTCGCAGTCGGCGGCCTGCTGTTCGTTCCGTGGCTCCCCGCGTTCCTCTACCAGATGCAGCACACGGGGACGCCCTGGGACTCGCCGACCAGCCCGCCGACGAACACCGCGCTCGGCATCATCGACTTCGCCGGCGGCCGCATGATCGAGGGCTGGACGCTCGTCCTCCCGCTCGTGCTGCTGGCGCTTCTCGCCTTGTTCGGCCACCCGCGCGATCGCTGGCGGATCGACGTCGACCTCCGGACGTTTGCCGGGGTGCGCTGGGAGTGGCTCGTCGGGGCGCTGACCCTGTTCGGCGGGCTCTCGCTGTCGTTCCTCGCGCGCAGCGGGTTCCAATCGCGCTACGCCTCGGTGATCTACCCGCTCTTCGCGCTCAGTGTCGCGTTCGGATTGATCGTGCTCGGCGACAACCGGGTTCGGTACGGACTGCTGGCGTTCATCGTGCTGGTGGGGTTCATCGGCGGCACGCGCAACGTGATCACGAATCGCACCCAGGCGTCCCAGGTAGCCGATCAGATCTCGGCCGGCTCCAAGCCGGGCGACGTCGTGGGCTACTGCCCCGACCAGCTCGGTCCCGATGTGTCCCGGGTGTTGCCCGACTCGCTCGCGCTGAAGCAGTACACGTTCCCGAAGTTCGAGTCGCCGAAGTTCGTCAACTGGGTCGACTACGCAGATCGGAACAATGCCGCCTCTGCGGACGCGTACGCGCAGGGTCTCCTCCGGCGTGCCGGCAAGCACAAGATCTGGATGATCTGGTCGACCGGGTACCGCACGTTCGGCGACAAGTGCGAGCAGATCCTGAACGTCCTCGCCGGGGCACGCGGCCAGGGCGACACGCCCGTGCGCCCGGACGACCAGCTCTACGAGTTCATGGGGCTGACGCGCTACCCCTGATCGGGAGGGTGCTCGAGTCGCGTGAGCGATCGGCGTGCGAACTGCATGGTCGGGCGCTCGATCAGGAACCAGCTGACGGCCGCGAGGGGCACGGTCACCGCCAGGGTCGCCGAGAAGACCACCACGAGGAACGCCCACCCGTGGAGATCGGCGCCGAGCCAGTCGTCAATGCGGACGAGCACCGCGTAGTGCCAGAGGTAGATGCCGTAGCTCACGACGCCGAGGAACACGATCGGACGGAGGCGCAGGCCGCGGCGAATGAGACCTCGCTCCTGGTCGCCCAGCACCGCCGGCA
>JADGON010000214.1 GCA_017882945.1 Acidimicrobiia bacterium
CGTCGTCGGATACGTCGTCGTCGTCGGATACGTCGTCGTCGTCGGATACGTCGTCGTCGTCGGATACGTCGTCGTCGTCGGATACGTCGTCGTCGTGGCGTACGTCGTCGTGGCGTACGCCGGAGCCGCCAGGAACGCCGAAGCCGTCGCACACGGCGTCGTGTCGGTTGCGGTCGCGACACCAGACCATCCGGGTGCGACGAGGCCGAACACGACCGCCGTCACCACACCGCCAAGCAGCCCCACTTGGACCGACCGACTACGAGCAAGGTCGACAAGTCGCCTCATGATGTCCCCCCCCAACCCTGTCAGCCGAGGAGCCGGTCGCGAAGTTCGTTCGGCGACGTCGTGCTCGACCGTCTCAACAATCCGGAGACCCGCACCGGCAACGACGCGTGGTCTGGGCGCGAGGTCGGAGCAGAACCTTCTTGCCAACATACGCCGACGGCGCAAGCCCTCGCGGCGAACGATTCGACTCCTGCCCCATCGACCACATACGTCTCAGTGATGACGTCCCGGCAAGATCATCCTCGAGACGCGTGGTCTGGGCGCGAGGCCCCCACCATCCATGTAACAGATTTGTTACGCAACGGGCCGCGGCCGCGCACGCCGTTTGCTGCGCAACCGCCTCCCGAATACGGTACCTAGAACGTGTTCTAGTTGATCCTGGTGTCCGGGAGGCCGCGATGCGAACCCCGTTGTGCGACGTTTTCGGGATCGAGTACCCGATCTTCGCGTTCACGCACTGCCGTGACGTGGTCGCGGCGGTGAGCAAGGCCGGAGGCCTGGGTGTGCTCGGCGCGGTGGGCTTCAGTCCCGAGCAACTCGAGATCGAGCTCGACTGGATCGACGCCCACGTCGACGGGAAGCCCTACGGCGTCGACACCGTCATGCCGCAGAAAGCGGTCGACGTGCACGGCGCCAACCCCGAGGAGATGCTCGACCAGATCCGGTCGATGATCGACGCGAACCACTGGCGCTACGTCGAGAAGCTGGCGGAGCAGTTCGAGTTGCCGCCGCTGCCCGAAGGCCAGGAACCAATGGGCGTGCTCGGCTGGACCGACGACGTCGCGCAGCAGCACGTCGACATCGCGCTCGCCCACCCGATCAAGCTCATCGCGAACGCGCTCGGGTCGCCGCCGGCCGACGTCATCAACCGCGCGCACGACCACGGCGTGAAGGTGGCGGCGCTCGCGGGGAAGGC
This sequence comes from Acidimicrobiia bacterium, assembly GCA_017882945.1. Classification (GTDB taxonomy): domain Bacteria; phylum Actinomycetota; class Acidimicrobiia; order IMCC26256; family JAENVU01; genus Chersky-806. Next base: position 1,205 of record JADGON010000214.1, read on the forward strand.
CGTGCACGCGCAGCGGCACATCAACAACGGCGTCGACATCGTCGTGGCGCAGGGCTACGAGGCCGGGGGCCACACCGGCGAGATCTCGACGATGGTGCTCGTGCCCGAAGTGGTCGACGCGGTGGCGCCGGCGCCGGTGCTCGCCGCGGGCGGTATCGGGAGCGGACGTCAGATCGCCGCGGCGCTCGCACTCGGCGCGCAGGGCGTGTGGCTCGGTTCGATCTGGCTCACCACCGCAGAGAGCGACTCGAGCCCCGCAGTGCTCCAGTCGTACCTCGATGCCACGTCGGCCGATACCGTGCGGTCGCGGTGCTACACCGGCAAGCCGGCTCGGATGGTCCGCAATGCGTGGACCGACGCGTGGGCCGATCCGAGCGGCCCGGGGCCACTGGGCATGCCCTTGCAGAACATCCTGACATCGGAGGCCAACGCGCGGATCGTGCGGTCGGGTCGCACCGACCTCGCGTTCGCGCCGGTTGGGCAGATCGTCGGTCGGATGAACGAGGTGCGGCCCGTGCGCGACGTGATGTTCCAACTCGTCGAGGAGTACATCGAGACCATCGAACGTCTCGACGCGGGAGTGCAGGCCTGATGCAAAGGCAACGGTCGCGACCGACGTCGAACCCGAAACCCAAGGCGTAGCGCCGGTGGACATCGATCTCATCAGCCCCGACCAGTGGATCGAGGGGATACCGCACGAGCAGTTCGAGTGGTTGCGGCGCGAGGCACCTGTGTTCTGGCACCGGTCCAACGATCCCGCCGTCCCCGACTTCTGCGTGCTCACGCGTCACGCCGACGTGCAGGCGGCCAACCGCGACGCCGCTCGGTTCTCGTCACAACGCGGTGGTGTGTTCCTCAACATCCAGTCAATTGAGGAACGCGAATTGTTCCGCTCGATCATCGAGACTGATGAGCCCGAGCACACCCGGCTGCGCCGTCTCGTCAACCGCGGCTTCACGCCGCGCTCCATCTCCCACTTCGAGTCCAGCTATCGGCACGCCGTGCGCGACGTGCTCGCCGGTGTGCTCGAGCGCGGCACGTTCGACTGGGTGACCGAGATCGCCACCACGCTGCCCGCGTACGCGATCTCGGAGCTCCTCGGTGTGCCCGTCGAGGACCGTCCCCAGGTAACCGCGTGGACGAACACGATCTCGGGCGGCAACGACCCCGAGTTCGCCACGAGCGCCGACGCGCCACTCGTCGCCGCCACCGCGCTCTACACGTACGCCACCCAGCTGGCCGAGCAGCGCCGCGCCGAGCCGCGCGACGACATCGTGACCAAGCTCGTGACCGAGGTCGACGACGACGCGCTCGGCACGCACGAGTTCGAAGTGTTCGTGCTCGCGCTGGCAGTCGCCGGTAACGAAACGACACGCACCGCGATGTCGCAAGGGATGCTCGCGCTCCTCGACCACCCCGAGCAGATGCAACTGCTCCGCTCGAA
>JADGON010000032.1 GCA_017882945.1 Acidimicrobiia bacterium
CGGGATGACGTTGGCCGCGTCGCCGGCGCGGATCGCACCGAAGACGAGGTTCAGCGACGCGTCGGCATCACGCAACGCGGTCGGGAGCTCCACCGCGAGACGCCCGGCCAGCGCGACGAGGTCCACGGTCAGATGGGGTCGGGCGGTGTGGCCGCCCGGTCCGTGGATCCGGAGGGCCAGAAGATCCGCGGCCGAGGTGATCGCACCGCTGCGGACGCCGATCTGACCTACGTCGAGCTTCGGATCGCAGTGCAGGCCGAACACCCACCTGACGTCCGTGAGCGCGCCCGCGTCGATGACGTCGATCGCGCCCCCGGGCGCAGACTCCTCGGCCGGTTCGAACAGCAGCCGGACCGAACCGGACCGCGCGCCGTCGTCGCCGAGCAGTCGGGTGAGCGCGAGGCCGGCGCCGAGGACGACCGTCGTGTGCACGTCGTGCCCGCAGGCGTGCGCGACGCCCGGCACCTGCGAGCGGAACGGCGTGGTGGTCTCGTCGGTCATCGCCAGCGCGTCGAGATCGGCCCGAAGCGCCACCCGCCCACCCGGAGCCGCCGGCCCGGCTCCCGGAATGTCGCAGATGAGACCCGTCCCGACCGGCAGGACCTTCGGGTCCAGCCCGGCCACCCGGAGCCGCTCGGCAACCCGGGCCGTGGTCTCGTGCTCCTCGCCGCTCAGCTCGGGGTGCGAATGGAGCTCACGCCGGAACGCGATGAGCTCCTCGAGGTGCGCGTCGAGAAAGGCGTCGAGCCCCGCGTTGGTCGAACCCGAGCTCACGCGGGCCCCGCCTCATCCGTCGCGAATTCCTGCGACAGCGCGTGGACGACGTCGACCAGCGTTCCGCCCCGGCGCACGACCGAGCGCTGGCGTTCGTAGCTGGGGCCCCTCTCGAGGATGTGGGCGACGTCCGCCAGCTCGGCCTTGCAGCCAAGCTCCGCCGCGAACGGGATGAGCTCCTCGATGAGGCCCGCGATGACGTCGCGAGCAGTGGCCCTTGTTCCTTCGTCGTCGACGATCAGCTTCGCGTCGAGGCCGTACCGTGCCGCCAGCCACTTGTTCTGGCGGATCGTCCATTCGCGGGGGATGTACACCTGCAAGTCCGCGTCGATGTGGGTGTCGATCCGGTGTACCAGGCACTGCGCGAGCGCGCCGACGGCTGCGACCTCGCGCAACGTCGGCATCGCGTCACAGATGCGCAGCTCGACCGTCCCGAAGTTCGGATGGGGGCGCACATCCCACCAGACCTCGCGGATCGTCGTGATCGCCTCCGCCGAGACGAGCGTGTACATGAACTGCTCGAAGTCGGCCCAGTCCTCGATGACGGGCGGAAGTCCGGCGGTCGGCAAGCCCTCGAACACCTTCACCCGGCACGATGCGAGCCCGGTGTCTTGACCTTCCCAGTAGGGACTCGATGCGGACAGCGCGAGCAGGTGGGCGAGGTAGAACTGCAGCGCGTTCGCGACGACGATCGACTTCTCGGCCGACTTGACCCCGACGTGGTAGTGGAGCCCGAAGATCTGGAGCCGGCGCGCCGGCCACTGCATCTCCTCGATCAGCTTGGCGTATCGAGGATCGGGGCTGACCACCTGCTCATGGGGGAGCGAGAAGGGATGGCTTCCCGCGGACATGAGCGTGAGCCCGCGGGCCTCGGCCGCGCCGCGCACCTCGGCGATCGTCGCGGCAAGGTCGTTCCTGGCCTCCACGGGGGTTTGGCAGATCCCGGTGATGACCTCGATCGTGCTCTCGAAGAGCTCGTGCTTGGCCTTGGGGTGCAGACCGCCGGGATGGCCGCGGCCCAGCTCCTCGAGGATGGCGGACGCCGCGCTGACCAGCGCACCTGACTCCGAATCGACGAGCGTCAGCTCCAGCTCGACGCCCAGGCTGGCGCGCTCGGACGCCCGAAACTCGATCTGCACCGGATCCAGCGTACCGGCGCACGCGCGATGCTCTCGATCGTGACGCACGGATACAGCACCCGACCCTCCTGGTTCGTCGACCCGCAAGGGCGGCCCACACTGTTGCGAGGGGTGAACCTCGGCGGCAGCACGAAGGTCCCGTTCACGCCCGACGGCGCGACGCATCTCGGCGTGGACTTCGAGCACTGGCGCGACGTGAGCTTCATCGGCCGCCCCGCGCCGCTCGACGAGCTCGACCGCCACCTCGACCGCATCGCGCACTGGGGCTTCAACGTGTTGCGCTTCCTCGTGACGTGGGAGGCGATCGAGCACGCGGGACCGGGCGAGCACGACGAGGAGTACCTGGACTACGTGCGCGAGTGCGTGCACCGCGCCGGTGAGCGGGGCCTGCTCGTGTTCATCGATCCGCATCAGGACGTGTGGAGCCGGTGGACCGGTGGTGACGGCGCGCCGTACTGGACGCTCGAGCTCGCGGGAATGAAGCCGGAGCGCTTCGCGGCGGCCGGCGCGGTGGCACTCGACGCGCTCGACTGGCCCGGGAACTACATGACTGCACCCGTCGCCACCATGTGGACGCTCTTCTACGGCGCCGAGACGTACGCGCCACCTCGGCTCCGCCACGTCCAGGAAGAGCTGCAGATGCGGTATCTGGCATCGATCAGCGCGGTGGCCGAGCGGGTCGGAGACCTCGACAACGTGCTCGGCTACGACACGCTCAACGAACCCAACGGCGGTTACATCGGCATGCAACCGCGCGAGTTCGGCCGTGGTCGGCGCTTCATGGCCCGCGATGCCACGGGCCCGGAGCCGAACAGCCCGCTCCAATGGCTCGCGGCGGCCGAAGCCGGCGGCATCTGGACCGACGGCTGTCCGTGGCTCGAAGTCGGCCTGTGGGACTACGACGCAGACGGCCAGCCCGTGCTCGCCAACCCGGACGGGCTGGGCGGGGAGGTCTGGCGCGACCACATGGAGCCCTTCGCTCGGCGGTTCCGGGACGTCGTGCGCGCGCAGCAGGACGATGCCTTCGTGTTCCTCGAGGGCTCACCGATGGAGCTCGACACCGAGTGGCGCGATCCCGACCCGCTCGTGTGCAACGCACGCCACTGGTACGACGTCATGAGCCTGATCACGCGCGCGTTCGACCCGGACGAGTACCGATCGCTCACGGGGGAGGTCGTGTCGGGAGCTGAGGCGATCGCGGCGGAACATGTGAAGATGCTGGCGCCCATGCAACAGATCTCGCGCGACCGGATGGGCGATCCGCCGATGCTCATCGGCGAGTTCGGGATTCCGTACGAGATGAACGGCGGTGAGGCCTTCCGCACCGGCGACTGGTCCAAGCACGAGGTCGCGCTCGACGCGAGCTACCGGGCGATGGACGCGCTGCTGCTCCACACCACGCAGTGGAACTACACCGCGGACAACTCGCACGATCACGGTGACCAATGGAACGACGAGGATCTGTCGATCTTCAGCCCGGACGACATCGATGACCCGGACGACATCGACTCGGGTGGTCGCGCGACCCGGGCGTTCTGCCGCCCGTTCGTCCGCCATTGGGCGGGCGCGCCGGCGCGGATGGCGTTCGATCTCTCGACCGTCGAGTTCACCGCCGCGCTGCACCGCGAAGGCGCGATCGACGCGCCGACCGTTGTGTACGTCCCCCGCCTGCACTACCCGGACGTCCCCGAGGTCACTGTCTCCGCGGGGCAGACGACCTACGACCCCGCGAGCCAGCTCCTCACGTGGGAGACCCCCGCCGACGCAGGCGACATCACCATCCGCATCACTCCCCGCTGAGGACGACGTCGGCCTGCCACGGTTGCTCGGGCCAGCCGCGCTTGCCGCGCGTGCGCTGCACGCGGTTCAGCCAGTCGACGACGGTGGCGGGATCATGGCCGAGCATCACGAGCGCGCTGCCGATGACCGTCCCGGTGCGCCCGCGCCCCGCGTGGCAGTGCACGACGACGCCCTCCCCGGCCTCGAGCCGCTCCACGACGAACCGGGCTGCGGCGAGCGCCCGGCCGCGGTCGCCCTCCGGGTCGTCGGGAACGGTGCGGTTGTACAGATCTTGGAGCACCGCGTTGTGGGTCGACAACGGGGCCGCGTCGTAGGGCGCCTCGGCGTGGGTCAGGCACACGACGTGACGGATCCCGGCATGATGCAGCGCGTCCCAGCTCTTGCCGCGCGGGTAGCCCATCCCGGCGAGGGGCGCGGGGAGCCGCGTCACCCAGTAGAGGTCTGCGGGGACCGCGAGGTCGCCGAGGAAGCCGGCTCCGCTCCCCGGTGGGAGCAGTCGGAGGTTGTCCACCCGGGCCCGAGCTAGGCGCGCGCCGCCGCGAGCAGCTCCTCGACGGGCGCCAGGTCGTAGGGCGCACCGGCCATGACGATCAGGTGCTCGGCGCCGGCCTCCAGGTACTCCGGCCAGGTCCCGATCTCGTCGGGCCCGATGGCGACGGTGCGTTCGACCTCGCGAGGATTGCGGTCGAGCTTGGTGCACCACTCGTCGAGCACCGCGGACTTGGCCGCGTAGTTCGCGGGCGGACCGAACGTGTTCCACGAGTCGGCGTGCTCGGCGACGAGTCGCAGCGTGACCTTCTCGCCGCTCCCGCCGATCATGATCGGCAGGTCGCCGGCCGGGGGAGGGGTGAGCTTCCCGAGCCGGTCGATGATCAACGGCAGCGCGTCGGCAAGATCACGGAGTCGCGCCGGCGCGGTCTTGAAGTCGTATCCGTACTCCGTGTAGTCGCGCTCGAACCATCCGGACCCGATCCCGAGCGTGAAGCGTCCGTGGCTGATCAGGTCGATCGTGCGCGCCATGTCCGCGAGGAGCTGCGGGTTGCGATACGAGTTGCAGGTCACGAGCGCGCCGATCCGCGCGTGCGTCGTCTCCGCGGCCATCGCCGCGAGCAGGGTGTAGGCCTCGTAGTGGTTCGCGTCCGGGTTGCCGTAGAGCGGGAAGAAGTGGTCCCAGACCCAGATGCTGTCGACCTCCAGCGCGTCCGCGGCGCGCCAGGCGGCGCGCAGCTCATCGACCGTCGCGACCTGCGGATGAAGCTGCACTCCCACGCGAAAGCGGGCCATGGATCTCTCGTTTCACTGTCCGGACGGGTCCGTGCGGCACACTACCGGAGCGATGTTCATCACCAATCACGTGCTTGCAGGAACACTCGCCGGTACTGCGTTGCGTCGCCGACCCGTCCTCGCGTTCTGCGCCGGATTCGCGACGCACGTCGCGATGGACCTGACCCCACACTGGGGAAACCCGACGCTCTCGCGCGACGGGTTCCTGGTTGTGGCCAAGCGCGACGGCGTTCTCGGACTCGGTGCCGTCGCGCTGATCACGGTGGCGGGCGTTCCGCCCCGCACCGCGCTGCTCGCGGGAATCGCGGGTGCGGCGATCCTCGACTCGGACAAGCCGTGCGAGCACTTCTTCGGCTTCAATCCGTGGCCCGACTGGGTCGACCGCTTCCACAAGGCGATCCAGCGCGAGTCGCCGGAGGGTATGCGAACCGAGCTAGTCACCGGTGTTGCGTTGGCCGCGGTCTGCGCGGGTGTGCTCGCCCGGCGTCGTCGGAGTGCCCGGCGGGTCTGACCGCTACTCGTGGCGGACCTTGGGCGGAGCCGTGGAGCGGTAGAGCGCGCTGCCCTGCACCCACTGGTCGAACGGGAGCTTCCAGTCGACCATGGCGATGTCGTCGTTCGGCGGGCGCGGGGTCCCGGTGACCTGGACGATGTCGCCGCGCTGGCTGAAGTTGTAGAACCACGTCGCATTCGCGATGCTCAGGTTGATGCATCCGTGGGAGACGTTGTTGCTGCCCTGTTGACCGACCGACCAGGGTGCGGCGTGCACGTACTCGCCGGCGGAGGAGATCTGCGTGTCCCAGGCGACGTGCTCGTAGTAGCCGTCGGGGGACGTCAGCGGGATCCCGTTCGTCCGGGAGTCCATGATCACGTCCGCCGACTTGCCGAGCACGAGGTGATTGCCGCTCATCGTCGGGTACTTGTCCCGACCGGCGCTCATCGGGAAGGACTGGACCACGGCGCCGTTCTCGTAGACGGTCAGCATGTGCGTCATGGCGTTCGCGACGCTGACGTGTGACGCGCCGATGCGGAAGTGCGCGGTGCGGTGCACGTTGCCGATCAGCCCGTTGCCTGCATCGACACCGTTGAGGTCCCCGTCGAACCACACCTCGGTGTTCGCGGGCCAGTAGTCCTTCGGGCGCCAGTGGACTTCGCGGTCGCTCATCCAACGCCAGGCACCGGTGACCGGCACCGACGTCGCGACCTTGAGCCGTGCCTCGACGGCCGCGCGGTTCGCGACCGGTGAGGTGAAGCGCACCGAGATCGGTTCACCGACGCCGACGACCTCGTTGTCGCCGGGAATCACTCGCTCGCCGAGACCGCCGGTCGGCTTGACCGTGGTGAACGACCAGCGCTTGGTGCGCGCCGTGCCGCGGTCCGGAACGACGCGCGCGGCGACTTGGTACACCGTGCCGGGCGTGAGGTTCGCTCGCGTGATCCACCACGCGCCATCGCTGTCGAGGTAGCCCGGGACCTCGTTGCCGTCGGGAGACTTCACGGTGAGGTCCTGGATCCGACCGTTGACCGCGTCGACGTTGATCGTCGTTTGCGGCGGGATGTTCGTCGCGCCGTCCGGCGGCGTCGCGAGGAGCACGAAGCGCCCGTTCAACACCGGACGCGCCTTGGGCAGGCCGGTCGCCGCGTCGGCGGAGTCGCCCTTCCATGGCACGAGCAGGTACGCGCCCGCGCCGAAGCCCACGATGATCGCGACAGCAGCCGCGATGAGTGCGGTACGACGGACGAGGTTCAAGATCGTGCTCCCTGACTGCGGACAGCCTCCCAGGGCGCGCCACAGTGAACCTTAGATTGTCACGGGATCGGCACCCATCACGCAAACCTGGAGATTGGAACCGGTTCTACCCAGGGGGCGCCGGATCGGCGAGACTCCCGCCCGTGGATCTGCATTTCTCCGAGGAGGACGAGCAATTCCGGGCAGAAGCCCGCGAATGGCTGACCGCGGCGCTCCAGGGCGAGTTCGCCGTGGTGCGTGGTCGGGGCGGTCCGGGCGACGAGCACGCCCTCTTCGAAGCGCGCCTCGCCTGGGAGCGGGCGCTCGGCGCGGCGGGCTGGACCTGCCTCTCCTGGCCCCGTGAATACGGCGGTCGGGACGTGACGCTGCTCCAACAGGTGATCTTCTACGAGGAGTACGCCCGCGCCGGCGGCCCGGGTCGAGTCGGGATCGTGGGCGAAGGGCTCATCGGCCCGACGATCCTGCATTTCGGCACTGATGAGCAGAAGGAGCGGTTCCTCCCGAAGATCGCGAGCGGCGAGGAGCTCTGGTGCCAGGGCTACTCCGAGCCGAACGCGGGGTCGGACCTCGCCAACATCGCGACCCGCGCCGATCTGGAGGATGGCCCCGCCGGTGAGGAGTGGGTGGTGAGCGGCCAGAAGGTGTGGACGTCGCTCGCCCACTGGGCCGACTGGTGCTTCGTGCTCGCGCGCACGGACCGCGAAGCTCCACGCCACCGCGGCATCTCGTACCTCCTCGTGCCCATGGACCAGCCCGGCGTCGAGATCCGGCCGATCGAGCAGATCACCGGCGATTCGGAGTTCAACGAGGTCTTCTTCGACGGCGCGCGCACCCCGGCCGACCACATCGTCGGTGAGGTCAATGGCGGATGGCGCGTCGCCATGGGCACGCTTGCGTTCGAGCGCGGCGCGTTGACGCTCGGCCAGCAGCTCGGCTTCGCGAGCGAGTGGCGCGAGATCGTGGAGCAGTCCCGCACGCGTGGACGGGCCTCGGACCCGGTGCTGCGCCAGCGGCTCGCGCAAGCCTGGATCGAGCTCGAGATCATGCGGTACAACGCATTGCGCGGGCTCACCGCGATGGCGAAGGGTGAGGTCACGCGCGAGACGTCGATCTCGAAGCTCTTCTGGGCGACGATGCACCGCGGGCTCGGCGAGCTCGCGATCGACGCGCTCGGACCGTGGGGAGAGATCGCCGATGCCGGGCCGTACGACCTCAGCGCGTTCCAACGCTTGTTCCTCTACAGCCGAGCCGACACGATCTACGGCGGGTCGAACGAGATCCAGCGCAACGTGATCGGTGAGCGAGTCTTGGGCCTGCCGCCCGAGCCGAAGGTGGTCTGATGCCCCCCGAAGCCCCGTCCTACCCACCTGCGCACGGCTTGCTCGAGGGCAAGACCGCGCTCGTCACCGCCGCGGCCGGAACCGGGATCGGGTTCGCCGCCGCGAAGCGCTGCGCCGAGGAAGGCGCACGCGTCGTGCTGAGCGACGCGCACGAACGGCGGCTCGGCGAAGCCGCGGAGCAGCTGGGCGACGCGGTGGTCGCCGCGATCCCGTGCAACGTCACCGACGAGTCGCAGGTGCAGGCACTGTTCGACGGCGCGATCGCCGCGACGGGCGGGCTGGACATCGTGATCAACAACGCGGGGCTCGGGGGCACGGCCAACCTCGTGGACATGACCGACGAGCAGTGGCTGACGGTGCTCGACGTGACGCTGAACGGCACGTTCCGGTGCATGCGCGCCGCGCTCCGTCACCTCGAACCGCGTGGTGCGGGCGTGATCGTCAACAACGCGTCGGTGCTCGGCTGGCGGGCCCAGGCCGGTCAGGCCCACTACGCCGCGGCGAAGGCCGGGGTGATGGCGCTCACCCGGTGCGCGGCGATCGAAGCGGCGGAGTCCGGGGTGCGCGTGAACGCCGTCGCGCCGAGCATCGCGATGCATCCGTTTCTCGCCAAGGTCACGAGCGACGAGCTGCTCGCCGAGCTCACGTCACGCGAAGCATTCGGGCGCGCCGCCGAGCCCTGGGAAGTTGCCAACGTCATCGTCTTCCTCGCCTCGGACTACTCCACCTACATGACCGGCGAGATCGTGAGCGTCAGCTCCCAACACCCCTAACCCGAGAAGGGGTGTCAGGGCTCGGGGTGGCAGTGGGTGGTGGGGGGGAGGTCGAGGGCGGGGTTGCGGTCGAAGAAGCCCATCGGGGTGAGCAGGAACCCGGTGTACTCGACCGGCATGACCGGCCAGTCCTCGGGGCGTACGAAGTGGGTGACGCCGAACGTGTACCAGAGCACGATGTCGGTATCGACGAGGTCCCGGTCCTGGGCGCTCCACTTCGGGAGCCCGTCACCGCCCTCGTGCTGGTTCGGATGCTCGCCCGCGGCGCGCCGCTCGTCGGGTGAGTACGGCGTCGCCCAGAGGTTGTGCTGAGCGAACCCGGCGCGCTTTCCGACACTCGAGTCGGGTTGGGCCAGCAGCGTCGGCGTGCTCATCGTGGGCACGAGCTTGTAGGCGACCGGTTGGCCGATCCCGTTCAGCACGTGCGGGTTCACGACCTTCCAGCACCGGCTCGTGGCCGGGTTCACCTTCCGGCGGGCGCGCACTTCGGACCCCAGTCGGGTCACGTGCTGGCGGAACGCGTTGCCCCAGGGGTTGTCTTCGCCCCACCCCATCGTCTCGGCCTCGACCTCGTAGACCTCGTTGTCGGTGCCGTCGACGTCGAAGTCGAGCCGGACGTTGAACAGGTGCTGGTGGTGGGGTGCGGCAACCCCGGGTGCAACCACGTTGGCAAACGCCGGCGTTGTGCCGGGCTCGATGGCCATCGGCGAGACGATGCCGGTGAGCTTCACCTCGAGCTGGATGTTCCCGTCGAGGTAGAGGTACCAGGAGAAGCCGTATTCGTAGTTGCCGACGGTCGCGATCGTGTTGATGACGAGCCGGCGGCTGCGACGCACCTCGGTCGTCCCGCTGAACAGGTCGACGTGCTTCCAGAGGATCCCGTAGTCCTCCTCGTGCAGGCAGATCGCGTTGGTGATCGTGTACGGGTCACCGTTCTCGCCCGCGAGCACGGCGTCGAAGTAGTGGATCTCGCCGAGGCAGTCACAGCCGAGCGCGAGCGGCTGGGTCATGCGTCCGAGCCCCCACTCACCCGCGTCGAACGCGTTCTTCCACCCGTGGAGCTGGCTCGGGTCGCCGTACGGGACGACCATCTCGGTCACCGAGGCGCGGTGCAGGATCGTTCGCTCGCGACCGTGGTCGTCGTAGGAGACCTGATGCAGCGTGAGGCCTTCGTACGGGTCGAATCCCACGCGCAGCGACCAGCAGCTCCAGCGCACGAGGTTGCCCTCGACGGTGAAGCTCGGGCCTTCGGGCTGCGTGATCTCGAGCGGCTTGAGCGCTTCCCGATGCGGTTCGTGATCAGCTGCGTAGTAGCGCGCGTGCTGGGTGGGCATCGAGGTCGCGCCATGGTCGATCACCTCGATCACCTCGTTGCGGCCGAGGTCGAAGTGAACGATCACACCTTCGATGGGGCGTGCGTAGCCGTTGTCCTCGGGTGATTCGCGCAGGAACGAGATGCACCGCGCGATCCGGCGGTCCTTCTCGGC
>JADGON010000033.1 GCA_017882945.1 Acidimicrobiia bacterium
CTTCTCGGCCCGCTCGCGCCGTTGCCGGGCCCGCACCCGCTGGCGGCGCAGCTCTACATCCGGCTCGAAGACGTCTCCCGCGGCGGTGACGAGGCCGATGCGCTCCTTCTCGGACAGCACCTCGAGCCCCGACGGGTCCAGCGCGATCTCACGCAGGAGCGCGGTTGCCTGCCGCAACCGTTCCGCCATCTCCATGTCATCGGTCACGCGCGCTCGACTTCGTCGACCAGCAGGGAGGACAGGATGCCAGGCTTCAGTCGCTCGTCCGCGTGCGGTACCGGCGCAGCGACGCTGGCACGAAGACGAGCAGCAGGAGCGCGCAGTACATGAACGCAGCCGGGATCGGGTGATCGAGCGGCCAGGTGTGCTTGCCCACGGTCGAGGCGGGGTTGCCGAACATCTCGCGGACCGCGGCCACGACGACGCTGACCGGGTTCCATGCCGCGACCCACTGCAGGACGTTCGGCATCGAGTCGATCGGGACGAACGCGTTGCTGAGGAAGGTCAGCGGGAAGACGACGACGAAGCCGACCCCCATCACCGCGTCCGGGGTCCGCACCACGAGTCCGATGTACGTACCGATCCAGATCATCGCCGAGCAGAACAGGAACAGGAGCAAGAACGCGCCGGTGACGTGCAGCGCGTCGTTGTGCAGACCCCAGCCCACGATCAGACCGGCGCCGAGCAGCACGACGACGGACAGCGCCATCCCGGCGAGCTCGGCGACGTAGTGGCCCGACAGGTACGCGGTACGGGTTGCCGGCAACGACCGGAAGCGGTCGATCACCCCCTCGGTCAGGTCTGTCGAGATCGCGGTCGCCGGTCCGGTCAGGCCGAACGCGAGCGACTGGATGAGGATCCCCCCGATGATGAACTCGCGGTAGTTCCCGCCGCTGATCGCGATGGCGCCTCCGAATACGTACGCGAAGAGCAGGACGAACATGAGTGGCTGGAGCGTGACGTCGAGCAGCTTCTCCGGGATCTGGCGGATGTGCTCGATGTTGCGGCCCGCGAACACGAGCGTGTCGCTCCACCACAACCGCAGTGGAGTGCGGCCGGGGAGCGTCGGCACGATCGGCTCGGGGCGCGCGAGCTCGGTGGTCTCGGTAGTTGCGGTCATTCCGGCACCTCGTCGGTGGAGTCGTTCGAACCGGTCAGGGTGAGGAAGACGTCGTCGAGCGACGCCTGCCGGCGGTGCAGGTCCACGGCATCGATGCCCGCCGCGTCGAGCGCGCGCATGATCTCCATCAGGCGCGTGCCTTCGACCACCGGGATGGTGGCGACGAGCAGGTCGTGGTCAACGCCGGGCGCGTACGAAGCAAAGCGCTCGGTCGCCTGCACCACCAGGGGAAGATCGCTCGCGGATGCGACCGTCACGTCGATGCGGTCCGTGCCGATCTGCGCCTTCAGCTCCTCGGGCGTTCCGTGGGCGACGGTGCGCCCGTGGTCGAGGACGACGATGTCGTCGGCGAGCTGGTCCGCCTCCTCGAGATACTGGGTGGTGAGGATCGCGGTCGTGCCGTTCCGCACGAGGTCGCGGAGCAGCTCCCAGAGATCGTTGCGGCTGCGAGGGTCGAGACCCGTGGTCGGCTCGTCGAGGAACAGGACCGGTGGCGCGGCCACGAGGCTCGCGGCGAGGTCGAGCCGGCGCCGCATGCCCCCGGAGAAGGTCTTCACCAGCTGGTCCGCGTTCTCGGCGAGGTCGAGCTGCGCGAGGAGATCGTCCGCCCGGCGCCGGGCATCGCGCTTGGAGAGGTGGTGGAGCCGCCCCACCATCACGAGGTTCTTGTGGGCGCTCATCAGCCCGTCCACCGTGGCTTGCTGGGCGGCCACGCCGATGCGCTCCCGCACGCCGAGCGGGTCGGCCACGACGTCCACGCCGGCGACCGAGGCCGTCCCCGTGGTCGGGGTCGAGAGCGTGGTGAGGATCCGGATCGCGGTGGTCTTGCCGGCACCGTTGTGCCCGAGCAGGCCGAGGACGGTGCCGGGCCGCACGTCGAGATCGAGGTCCCGGAGCGCCCAGAGCTCTCCGAATCGCTTCCCGAGCCCCTGGGCGGTGACCCCGCCGGGCTCGGTCGCGGTAGCGTTGTTCGTATGACGTACGTGAGTTTGGTACATGGTACGAATCACCTTAGCGGTACACTGTACGAATGACAACCGAGAAGCGCAGCCGCCGGGGGGAGCAGCCGGGCAACACGACTCCGGGGTCGGGATCGGCGCTGCGCGAGCTCGTGGTCGAGAAGATGGCCGAGAAGGTCGCGGAGAAGGCGACGAAGCACGAGCGCATCGCCGCCAAGGCTGCGAAGAAGGCCGAGTCCCTCGAGCGGGTCGCCGGCAAGGTTACCGACAAGGCGCAGCGCCACGAGCGAATTGCGGCCAAGGCGGCGAAGAAGGCGGAAGCCCTCGAGCTGATCAGCTCCGAGCTCGGTGTCCTCGACCTGTGGACGCGGACCGAGCCCGCGCAACGCCGACCGCGCTTCACGCGAGAGGAGATCGCGCGGACCGCGATGCGGATCGCCGACACGGACGGGTTCGACGGGTTGTCGATGCGCCGGCTCGCGGCCGAGCTCGACGCCGGCACGATGACGCTCTATCACTACGTCCGCACCAAGGACGAGGTCCTCTCGCTCGTCGTCGACGCGGTGATGGGTGAGGTGGTCCTCGGCCCGGACGAGCCGGTGCCCGCGCACTGGCGTGCCGCAGTGACGGCGATCGCCCGGCGGACGCGGGCCGCGATCCTCCGGCATCCCTGGTTCCTCGACATCACCGATGCCCCGGCGGTCGGCCCCAACAGCGTCCGCCACCTCGACCAGTCCCTGCAGGCGGTCGCCTCGCTCGCGGTCAGCCTCTCGGACAAGTTCGACATCGTGACCGCGGTCGACGACTACGTGTTCGGCTCGTGCGTGTGGGAGCGCGAGGCCCGCCGGCCCGAGAGGCGCCATGACGAGGTGGTCCACTACGTCAACGACCTCGTCTCGACGGGGGACTACCCGCAGCTCGCAGCCCTGGCGGAGGAGCACGGCCTGGACGAGGCTTGGGCGCAGATCGAGGGTCATCGTCGTGATCCCGGCCGCTTCGACCGGAACCTCCGGCGTCTCCTCGACGGCATCGAAGCGGATCTCGCCGTCGTCTGAACACTCGGTAGGGTCGCCGGGAACTACCGAGGGAGCGCGTCGTGACACGGGAACAGCGATCGTTCGCGGGGCAGGTGGCCATCGTCACCGGCGGAGCATCGGGCATCGGCCGGGCCCTGGGCACCGAGCTGTTCCACCAGGGCGTGCACGTCGTGCTCGCGGACGTCGACAAGGACGCCGCCCGCGCGACCGCTCACCGGATCGAGACGACGGCGACGGGTACATCGGGAGAGGTGGTCGGACGCGAGCTCGACGTGCGTGACGGTGCCGCCGTGAGCGCGCTCGTCGAGGAGGTCGCTGCGGTGCACGGCCGACTCGACCTCATGTTCAACAACGCGGGGATCTGCGTCGGCGGTCCGACCCACGAGATGACGCGATCCCATTGGGAGCAGACCGTGGCGGTGAACCTGAACGGTGTCATCAACGGCGTGCTCGCCGCATACCCGTTGATGATCGCCCAGGGTCACGGACACATCGTGAACACCGCGTCCGGTGCTGGACTCGCGCCCAACGTCCTCACGGTCGCGTACACCGCGACCAAGCATGCGGTCGTCGGCCTCAGCACCGCGCTCCGCCCTGAAGCAGCGACCCTCGGCGTACGGGTCAGTGTCCTGTGCCCGGGTGCCGTCGATACCCCCATCCTCGATCGGAGCGGGCCCGCCGACCTCCCACCGATGCCCGCCGGCACTCCGACCGGGCGCGAGTTCATGAAGAAGCTCGGAGTGGTCCCGGCGAACGTCGATCGAATCGCGGTCCCGGCGCTGCGAGGCGTCGCCCGGAACCAGGCGATCATCGTCGTCCCCCGCAGCGCGAAGGCGCTCTGGTACCTCCATCGCCTGTCGCCCGGGGCGTCGGAGCGCGCCGGAAGGTTCATGATCCGCCGCATGCGCTAGCCGGCAACGGCACGGAGATCCCGGTGGGTCGCGTCCGGCACGCGGATACCTTCACCCGCTGCCGCCGACCACGACTTTGCCCTGTTCCTACTCAGCGCGTTCCGGTGAGCAACGCGAAGCCCCGCCACTTCCAGAGGCAGTCCACCTGCCGGAGCCCGCCGCCGCGCATCCAGGCGAGCTGAGCCTCGACCGGGACGAGCTGGTCCTCGGGATCGTCTGCCGTGCGTCCGATCGCACAACGGAACGTCGCGTGCAGCTCCGGAGTCGGCGACGCGACGACTTCGAGGTTCGCGAACACGCCGCCCGGAAGCAACGCACCGGCGACTTCGGCGTAGAGCTGTTCCTTCCGGTCGTCGTCGAGATGGTGGATCGCGAATCCGGAGACGATGACGTCGAAGTCGCCGAACCGGTCGATCGGATCGCGCAAGTCGCCCTCGACGACCGCGACGCGCGGATCGTCGGCGAACCGCTCGCGCGCGAGCCTCAGCATCGGCGGCGAGCTGTCCACTGCAACGACCGCTTCGATTCCCGGTCGGTGCTCCAGGACGAGCGTGGTCAGTCGACCGTCGCCACAGCCCAGATCCAACACTCGCCGCGGCGCGCCCGGCAGCGCTTCGACGAGCATCGCCTCACCCGCGAGCCGAGGGGGCAGCTGTCCAACGCGCGCGACGTACTCCTCGACGCGGCGCGGATCATCCCAAGCCCCCATCGGCGTAGCCATCACCGACCCTTCCGGCGTTGTGCGGCCTTCGTGTTGCGAGCGAGCTCCTTGTCCTTGCGCGCCTGCTCGTAGCTCACGGCGACCAGCGGCGACGCTCGGACTTCGTCCTGCAACCCGCGCCACGCCGCGAGTCGCGCCGGCGTCACGGTCCCGTTCTCGACCGCCTCGGTCACGGCACACCCTGGTTCCGAGCCGTGGCTGCAGTCACCGAAGCGGCACGCCTCGGCGAGGTCGTCGATGTCGGCGAAGGTCTCCGCGACCGCCTCGGGCTCGACCCACAAGCCGACCCCGCGGATTCCGGGGGTGTCGATCAGCACTCCGCCCGTCGGCAGGACGTGCATGTCGCGAGATGTCGTCGTGTGACGACCCTTCGAGTCACCGTGACGTACTTCCCCGATCGCGGCGACGTCCTCGCCGAGGAGCGCGTTGACCAAGCTCGACTTCCCCGCGCCGGACTCGCCGAGCATCGTGACCGTGAGGTCGCGGGCCCGCTCACGCAGTGCATCGAGCCCGACGTCCTCACGCGCGGAGGTGATGATCACTTCGATGCCCGGGCTCGCGCGCTCGACTTCGGCCGCGATCGACTCCGGATCCTCCATGAGCGCGGCTTTCGTGAGCACGACGATCGGAACCGCGCCCGCGTCCCGGGCGAGCGTCGAACCGCGGTCGATCCGACCCGGCTTGACGACCCGATCGAGCCCGCAGACGAGGAAGACGACGTCGACGTTCGCCGCGAGCGGCTGGTCGATGTCACGCCCAGGGTCGCGGCGGCGCAGCAGCGAGGCTCGCGGGAGCACCGCCACCGGCTCGTCGCCTTCGATCGCGATCCAGTCACCGACGGCGGGCGCGGGGTCCAGGCGACGGACCATCGGCACCACGACCACGCCCTCCGTGGTCGCGAGATGGAGTGCGGTCCCGTCGTGGCGCGTGACCCGACCCGGTCGGCATCCCGGGTGTTCGTCGAGCAGCTCCGCCCACCGCTCGTCCCACCCATAGCGCGCAAGCTCGCGCGCAAACGGACGAGAGGTCCGCCGATGCGGGTCGGCTCCTGACACGTCGTTCACTCGCGACAGTCTGGCAGCCGGACGCGACGAAGAGTGCAACCGCACGGGCCTCTACCCTCGCGCGCGGGGGTGTCTCACTTGAGATCAGCGCTACGACTGAAGATGTCCGTGATCGCGCTTGCGGTAGCACTCGGTGGCAGCGCGCTCGGGCCCGCCTCACATGCCGGCGCCGTGGGCAATCTCTCGACGGTCCACGTCGGGCTGACGACCGTCGCGACGAAGCTGAAGGCACCGCTCGCGGTTGCCTGGCGACCTGGCGACGCGACGATGTACGTCGCGGAGCAGGGCGGCCGGATCCGGCGCGTGGTCGGCGGCCGCATCACGGGACAGGCCGCACGCCTCACTGTCTCGACGGGTGGGGAGCGAGGGCTCCTCGGCATGGCGTTCTCGCGCGGCGGCACCAAGCTCTACGTCGACTACACGGATACGAACGGGAACACCCGCGTCGACGAGCTCACCATGCGGGGCAAGACGGCACCGAAGAAGCTACGCCGAATGCTGCTGTTCCAGTCCCAGCCCTTCGCGAACCACAACGGCGGTCACGTTGCCGTCGGTTCCGACGGGACGATCTACATCGCGTTCGGCGACGGTGGGGGCAGCGGCGACCCGAACGGCAACGGCCAGAACCCGAACACGTTGCTGGGCAAGATCGTCCGCATCAGCCCGAATCCGGCGGGCGGTTCCCCCTACTCCATCCCGGCCGACAACCCCTTCGTCGGGCAGGCGGGAGCGCGTGGCGAAGTCTGGATGTACGGCCTGCGCAATCCATGGCGCTTCTCGTTCGACCGGGCGAACGGCGACATGTGGATCGGTGACGTCGGTCAGAACCTGTACGAGGAGATCGACTACGCACCCGCAGGCCAGAAGGGCATCAACTGGGGCTGGTCGTTGCGCGAAGCGACGCACCCGTACAACGGAGGCGCGGAGCCTCCCGGCGGGCGCGACCCGATCATCGAACGTCCCCACACCGCGGGGGATTGCGCGATCACCGGCGGGTACGTCTACCGCGGCACCGCGATCCCGGCCCTCGTCGGCGCGTACCTCTATGGCGACTACTGCACCGGCAAGGTGTTCGCCGCGGAGCAACAGGGTGGAACCGTGGTGCAGAACGTCGACCTCGGCATCAACGTCCCGGCGCTGACTTCGTTCGGCCAGGATCTGAACGGCGAGCTGTACGCGGTCTCGCAGACGGGCAGCGTCTACCGGATCACGCCCGCCTAGCCTCTGCGCTACGCCGACAGGCTCGTCCAGAGGTGCATGAGGGCGTAGGAACGCCAGGGTCGCCACGCCTCCGCTCGAGCCGAGATCGCCCGTGCGCCCCCCGCTTCACCGAGCTGCTCCATCGCGTGACGTACGCCGAGGTCCGTCGGGAGGAACACGTCCGGGTCGCTGAGGGCTCGCAGCGCGACGTACGCGACCGTCCACGGTCCCACGCCGGCGAGACGCAGCAACCGCTCGCGCACCTCGGCGCGGTCGACGCCCGGATCCACGACGAGCTCGCCCGAAGCAACCGCGGTGGCGACCCGCTGCACCGTCGCCGCGCGTGCCTTCGGCATCGGGAACGTCTCGGGTGCCGCCGCCGCGATGACCGCGGCGGACGGGAACTGCATCGTGACGCCCCCGCTCGGGGAGGCGAGCCGAGTGCCGAGCGCGGCCGTGATTCGCCCGAGCACGGTCCGGGCGCCGGCCACGGAGACCTGTTGCCCGACGATGGCGCGGACCAGGAGCTCGAAGCCGTCGACGTGTCCCGGAACTCGCAGTCCGGGGCGCTTCCGGCCCAGGGGAGCGAGGAGAGGATCCCGATCGAGGAATGCGCCGACCGCGACCGGGTCCGCATCGAGATCCAGCAGGCCCCGGCACCGTTGCACCGCGGCCGGGAGATCCCGCAGGTCGTCGAGCTGGATCGAGCACGCGATGTGATCGGGGAGAGGCGTGAGGGCCACGGTGGCGGCCCCGAACGGCAGCTGCAAGGACCGCGAGTAGGTGGAGTCGTCGCAGGCTTCGATGCCCGTGACCACGCGCGCGCGAAGGAAGTCCAGCAGCGAACCGCCGTCGAGCGGGCTGCGGAAGGGCAGGCGCAGCGAGATCGTGCCGGCTGACGCGATCGCCGTTGGTGCCCGGATGCCGGAGCGGAGTGCCGTCGCGTCACTTCGCGTGCGGAGCTCGCTCGGCGTGAGTGCGAAGACCGCGCGGATCGTGTCGTTGAACTGCCGGATGCTGGCGAACCCGCTCGCGAACGCGATCTGGGCCATCGGGAGCGCGGTTGTCTCGATGAGGATCCGCGACGTCTGCGCGCGCTGGGCCCGCGCGAGCGCGATCGGTCCCGCTCCGACCTCGGCGACGAGCTGCCGGTGGAGGTGCCGCTCGCTGTAGTTCAGCTGGCGGGCGAGTCCGGCTACGCCGTCCCGGTCGACGACCCCGTCGGCGATCAGCCGCATCGCGCGCCCGACGAGATCGGCGCGCTGGTTCCATTCCGGCGATCCGGGCGTCGCATCCGGTCGGCACCGCTTGCAGGCGCGGAAGCCGGCTTGCTGGGCCGCGGCCGCCGTGGCGAAGAACCGCATGTTGGCCTGCTTCGGGAGCCGGGCCGGACAGCTGGGCCGGCAGTAGATGCCCGTGCTCGTGACCGCACCGAAGAACCAGCCGTCGAAGCGGGGGTCCCGGCTCTGCACCGCCCGGTAACAACGCTCCGCGTCTTCGAACATGCATCGAGCGTGACAGGTCTCCACCATTGCGGCTAGCGGGTTTCGGACGGAGGGGTCAGGCGGTCGAGCTGAAGTACGCGCGGGGGGTCACGCCAAAGGCGCGGCGGAACGCTGCGATGAACGCGCTTGGATTCGCGTATCCGACTCGGGGCGCGACGGCGGCGAGCGCATGACCATCGGCGAGCAGGGGAAGAGCCGCGACCAGCCGCACCTGCGTGCGCCAATCCGTGAAGCTCAGGCCGGTCTCGCGGGCGAAGAGCCGGCTCAAGGTGCGCTCGCTCGCGCCCGCGACGCGGCCCCATTCGGCGAGCGTGCGGGCATCCGCGGGCGCCGTGATCAGCGCGTCCGCGACGAAGCGAGCGCGCGTGTCGGTGGGAGAGGGTGTGTGCAGGGGAGCGACCGCGACGGGTTCGAGGAGGTCGAAGACCAGAGCCTCGGCGCGGCGGCGCGCGCCCGCCGGGACGGTCGGATCGGTCAAGTGGACGATGAGCTCGGCGAGCAGCGGCGAGACCGAGACGACCGTCGGTGTGGTCCACGCGACCGGGCTCGATTCCGGCCTGAAGTAGAGGCTGTACATCTTGGCGGCGATCGCGACATCGACGGTGTGCGGAAGCCCAGCCGGGATCCAGAGCGCGCGTGAGCGCGGGAGCACCCAGGTGCTCGCCTCGGTGCCCATGGTGAGCGCGCCACTTGACGCCCACGCCAGTTGGTGCTCGTCGTGCTGGTGGCGAGGGAATCCCCGACCGGGACCGAGTGGGAACGGACCGACCGCGATCGCCTCGCCCGGACCTGGTGTCGCGGTCGTCGGGGCGTGGCGGCTCAGCGACATAGATTGTCAGGATACGCTCTCGACGCCACGACCGCTTGCCCCTACGGTCGTCGCATGAACGAGACCCACCTGGAGCTGTGCGCCAGTGACGAGTGGCGCGAGATCGTGACGGAGCGGATCCTGCCCTGGGCCCTCCGCGACGTGGCGCTTGGCCCGGACGTGATCGAGGTCGGTCCCGGACCTGGCATCACCACCGATGCGCTCCGCACCGCGGTCGCGCGGCTCACCGCGGTCGAGCTCGATCCGGATCTCGCCGGCGCACTGTCGGACCGGATGCACGGTACGAACGTCGAGGTGCTGCACGCGGACGCCACGGCCTTGCCGCTCGAGGACGACCGGTACAGCGGCGCGGTCTCGTTCACGATGCTGCACCACGTGCCGACGGCGGAGCTCCAGGACCGCCTCCTCGCGGAGCTGGCGCGGGTCCTCGCACCGCAGGGGGTCCTCGTGCTCTCGGACAGCGTCGCCAGCGACGATCTCGCGGCCCTCCACCACGACGACGTCTACAACCCGATCGATCCCTCGACGCTCCCTGCCCGACTGGCGCGTGCAGGGTTCACCGCGGTCGACGTTCGGGCCAACGAGTTCGGCTTCGTCGCCCACGCGATCAAGCCCTGACCGCCGTCGAGGGCTGGCCCGTCACGCCGTGGATGCAGCCGTGGGAACCGGCCGCGCCTTCCCGTTGACGGGCTCTCGGCGATCGGCGACGAGCGCGACAACCGTGCGGTGCGGCTCGGTCACGGTGAGCTCCGGTCGGTAGACGTACCCCTCGGGGTGCGTGAACGCCGCGAGCCCGTCGGGGTCCGTGAGGCGGGTCTCGACGAGGTGGCGGACGAGCGCGCCCTTCAAGAGCTTGCTCCAATGGCTGACCGTGACGAGCGAGCCCCGGCCGGTGTCGTCGAGGAATCGGACCGCGATCCGTTGCGCCGGCGCGTCCGACACCGGCCACGCGGCCACATGCTCGTTGGGGAGGAGGTCCCAGACGACGCGGCCGTCGACGTGGGGATCGAGCACCGCCGCCACGCGCGGACGCCACCACGCGGCGAGGCGACCGCCACCGGGGCCCCTGGCCGTCATCTTGAGCTTGTAGAACGGGATGGGATCGGTGGGTGCAACGAGCCCCCAGAGTCCCGAGAACGTGATGACGGAGGTATCGATCCGTCGGCGCATGCGGCGATCGAGCCGGCGGTACCCGAGCGCGCCGTAGAGCACGCCGGTGTAACGGTCGATGGCCGCCATGGTCGGCGCCTCCACCAGCCGTCGCCGATCACGACCCAGCGCCGCCCTGATGACCTGATGCCGCGCGGCGTCGAGATCGAAGCGCATGCTCGCGTCGGCCCACCTGGGCCCGTTCCCACCGACGGCCTTGCCTTCTGATGGCGGCACCAGCAGCACCGGCGGGCGGCCCGAGACCATCGGCGGACACTACGAGACGGGGTCGCGTCAGATGCTCTCGAGGTCGAATTCGGTCACGGTGGTCTTCGGGGTGAGGATGTTGAGGCCGAGCTCCATCAGGAAGGGGCGCGTGCTCTCCGGGTCGGTGGACCACTCCGGTCGGGCGCTCCTCAGGATCCGGCCGGCGCGACGAACCGTGATCCATTGCAGGGTGCGAAGGACGATGACGTTGCGGGCGATGACGACGACCGGTGGCAGGTCCGGGAACGTCGCGGTTGCCGAACGACGCCAGGTTCTCGCGAGCGGATGATCGCTCGCGAGGAAGCGCTCCACCGATTCCGGGTCGTCCGCGTCGATCTCCGCCCAGACGCGTATGAGCAGGCACCCGCGTTCCGTGGCCAGCATCCCGTTCGCGGCGCCGACCGCGGCCGCGACCCACTCGGTCGGGGTGGGCCGTGGGATCCGTTCGGCCAGGGCGACCTGCCGCTGGATGATCGCGGACTGCTCGCGGTTCACCTCACGCAGGAGGTCGGCCACCAGCTCGGCTTTCGAACCGAAGTAGTAGGTGATGGCCGAGGGGTTGCGCTGAGCGGCGGCGACGATCTCGCGGGTCGAGGTCGCGTGCACTCCCTGATGCCCGAACCGGTCGAGTGCGGCCTCACGCAGGCGCGTACGGGCATCGACTGCGGCGTCGTCGGTCTTGGGCGCGCGCTGTTCGTTCAACACCGGGAGGGTACCGGTCCTGTCACCATCCGACACGATGGACCATCCAGCGTTCGCGCCGGGCTTCGATCCGAATGCGGACCCGAACGCCTTCGTCGAGCGTCGGCGCGTTCCTTCGGCGCTGAGGCCGACCTCGGCGGGCTCAGCAGCCCGAGTCTCCGAGGCGGGTCAGGAAGGTGCCCGCGCCGATTACGAGCGCACCGCGATGGCGTGCGCCGTCGGCGAGGTTGCGATCGGAGGTCACCACCTCGACCGGTCCGTCGAACCCCACGTCGAGCAGCTCGAGGATCCGGTCGTCCGCCGCGTCACGACCGCGGCGGGTCGCGTAGTGGACGACCACCCCGTCGTGGTCGCCCTCGTCCAGGTCGGGCTGGGCAACGTCGAACACGACATGGAGCGGCGCGCCGGTCGCCACGACGAAGCAGTGCAGTCGCGCCACGAGCCGGCGCACCGCGCCCGGCCGGTCGCGCCACCACCCGTCGGGGACGGATCCGATGACGTTGTTGCCGTCGACCAGCAGGACCGTCACGCGAGCCAGAGACGCACGAGCTCACGCAACCGGGGAATGCCGGTGTCCTTCGCCGCGCTGACCCACACCACGTCCGCGGGTTCGAGCATGCAGGCGGTTGCGAGCTCGCGCTTGCGCTTGTCCCGCTGGGACGACTTCACCTTGTCGAGCTTCGTGGCGATCACGGAATGGGGCAGCGTGTTCGCTCGCAGCCAGTCGAGCATCTGGAGATCGGACTTCGTCGGTCCGATCTCGCCGTCGACCAGCAGCAGGATCATCTCGAGCCGCTCCCGTTCGAGCAGGTACCGCTCGATCATCGGCTGCCACGACGCACGCGTGGTCTTCGACACGTTGGCGTAGCCGTACCCCGGGCAGTCGACCACGGTCGCGTCGGTCCGTTGGAGCCGGAAGCAGTTGAGGAGCTGGGTCCGACCGGGAGTGTTGGAGACGAGGGCCAGCTTCTTGCGCCCGGCGATCGCGTTGAGCAGGGACGACTTGCCGACGTTCGAGCGCCCGACGAACGCGATCTCGGCTCGAGTCGGGGGCAGCTGGCCGACTTCGGGAGCAGAGAGGATGAACTCCAGCTGCAGCGGTCTGCTCATGGTGGGCTCATTCTCGCCCAGCGCGGCGTAGTGTCCCCGAAGCACACTCCGGATCGTCGAGGGGGAGGGGGCGATGACAGCTCGCCACGTGCTCGTGACGGTGCTCGCGACCGCACTGGGATGCGCAGGGGTCGCGCTCGGACCGGCGAGCGCGGGCGCCGCGCCGTCGCCGGTCGGTCGATCCGCACCCTACGAGTACCTCGGGTGGGGGAGCCCGCAGCCGCCGACCGCGGTCATGG
Source organism: Acidimicrobiia bacterium (assembly GCA_017882945.1). Taxonomy (GTDB): domain Bacteria; phylum Actinomycetota; class Acidimicrobiia; order IMCC26256; family JAENVU01; genus Chersky-806. The sequence continues at coordinate 12,814 of JADGON010000033.1, forward strand.
CCACGACGGGGATCCGGACCTTCACGCTCGCGTTCATGTTGTCCAAGAAGACCTGTGACCCGGCCTGGGACGGGAGCCGGCCGCTGACCGGCGGCGCCGACCAGGCGGCGATCACCGGCATCCGCGCGGCCGGCGGTGACGTCGTCGTCTCCTTCGGAGGTTGGAGCGGTCGCAAGCTCGGACAGAAGTGCACGAGCGTGACCGCACTCGCCGGCGCCTACCAGAAGGTGATCAACGCCTACGCGCTGCGGGCGATCGACATCGACATCGAGCACAGCGAGATGGCCGCCAAGACGGTGCGGAACCGCGTGATCGCAGCCCTCGCGGCGGTGCAGCGAGCCGATCCGACGCTCGAGACCTACGTAACCTTCGGAACGACACCCAGCGGTCCGGACGCGCGCGGCAAGCAGATGATCGCGTACGCAGCGTCCATCGGCTTCCTGCCGACCGGGTGGACCGTCATGCCGTTCGACTTCGGTGCGCCGGCCACGGACATAGGACACGCCTCGATCACCGCGCTGCAGGCTCTGGCACTGAACCTGCGCACGGCGTACGGCGCGACGGACGCGGTCGCGTATCAACACTCGGGCGTCTCGTCCATGAACGGGCGTACCGACGACGGGGAGACGGTGACGCTCGCGGACTTCCAGACGATCCTCGCATTCGCCCAGCAGCACCATCTCGCCCGGTTCACGTTCTGGTCGATCAACCGTGACCGGCCATGCGCGATCCTGAACACGCTCTCGGACGCGTGTAGCGGAGTCACTCAGACCCCGTACGCGTTCACCAGCGTCATCTCGCAGTACCAGGGCTGAGTCCCGCGCGCGCTACGACGGGGGAGCTTCACGCTGCTGAGCGGCGAAGATCGGCCGGTACGGGCCCGACGGCGGCACCAGGCACGGCCGTGGATCGTGGCGTGCCCATCGCGCCGGCTCGCCCCGGATCAGCGCTTCACCGTGCGGCGACCGCTTGACCAGGTCCGTATACGAGAACGCGTCGGCCGCCACGTAGGTCTGCAACAGGAGCGGACGCGCCCGATCCGAGGCGTTCGGTGCCGATCCGTGGACCGTGCGGCAGCTGTGCACCGTGACCGTGCCCGCATCACCGACGGGGAACTCCGCGCGATCGATCCCGGCACGGGCCATGTCGGGCTCCGAGAGCGCACCCACCCAGACGTCGCCGTCGTACAGGTCGAACAACGGGCCGGCATGGCTGCCCGGTACGAAGCCGACCTCACCCATGCCGGGCTCGACGTCCTCGAGGAACACGCCGATCGTGAGCAGGTCGTAGTTCGTATGGGGCCAGAACTGGATGTCCTGGTGCCACTTCACCTCTTCGCCCCCGCGCGCCGCCTTGAAGTTCAGCTTCGAGTGGTGGAACTTCAGGTCCGGGCCGAGCAGGTCGACCGCCAGGTCGACAAGCACCGACTGGGAGGCGAACTCCCAGTACGCCTCGTGCAGGTCCGTCGGAGAGCTGAGGCGACGGAGGCGGGGCTCGTCCGCGGAGTGCCCGACGTCCAGATCGAAGATCACGTTCGACTCAGTGAGCGTGCGGCTCCGATCGACGAACTCGTCGGTGACGGCACGCAGCCGGGTCAACCAGGTCTCATCCACGAGACCCGGCACCGCGAGCCAGCCCTGGTCGCGGTAGTGCGCGCGCTGATCCTCGGTCAGCACGAGGAGAGGGTTCCGGGCGGCCACGACACGAGGCTAGGGGGCGCGCCCGGGTGAGCCACTCCGCGCCACCGGTTCGATAACCTCGGGGCGTGCTCCACCAGCTCGCGCAGGCCAACATCGCGCTCCTGAAGGAGCCGATCGGCTCGGAGCTCCTGAGCGACTTCGTCGCGTTGCTCGAGCCGATCAATGCCGTGGCGGATGCGAGCCCCGGGTTCGTGTGGCGGCTGCAGACCGAGGACGGCGACTCGACCGCGATCCGGGCGTTCGACGACGAACGCATCATCGTGAACATGTCGGTGTGGGAGAGCATCGACGCCTTGGCCGCGTTCGCCTACGACTCGCGTCACCTCGAAGTGATGCGCCGGCGCCGCCGATGGTTCGAGCGGATGGACGCGAGCTACCTCGTGCTGTGGTGGATACCCGAAGGGCACCGGCCTGCGCCCGAGGAAGGGCGTGACCGCCTGGAGCATCTCCAGCGCAACGGGCCTACCGAACGCGCCTTCACGTTCAAAGCGCCGTTTCCCGCGCCCGGTTCTCGCGAGTCCACTCCCGTCGACGAACGCTGGGAATGCCCGACCGGCTGATCGCTACGGCGCGTCGGGCTCACGGCCGCCGACCGTTCCAAGCCACGAGACGGCCGCACGGCGTCGGGCCGCCGAGCGGGCCGGTGGCCGCGCGTCTGATCCGAGCTCGCCGCGATCTATCCGCAACCCCGAGCCAACGGTGCTCCGTAGGCTTCTTGGCGTGACGGAACGAGCCGACCCCACGATCACGCCCGACACGAAGGACTGGACCTGGGTGCTGGAGCGCGAGTGCCCCGAATGCGGGTTCGACGCCTCCGCATTCGCGCGCGAACAGGTCGGTGCGATGATCCGCGCCAACGCAGCCGGTTGGTCTCCGTTGCTCGCGGCTGGGGATGTGGCCCGTCGACCCGAGCCGGACGTGTGGTCGGCGCTCGAGTACGCGTGTCACGTGCGCGACGGGTTCAGGATCTACGACCAGCGGCTCGAGCTCATGCTCACGCAGGACGGCCCGCGGTACCCGAACTGGGATCAGGACGCGACCGCGGTGGAGGACCGTTACGGCGGGCAGGACCCGGGTGTCGTCACCGACGAGCTGCGCCGGGCGGGGCTGGACCTGGCCGATCGGTTCGACTCGGTCGCCGGCGCGCAGTGGGAGCGAACGGGCTTCCGGAGTGATGGCGCGGAGTTCACGGTCGAGTCCTTCGCTCGCTACTTCATCCACGACCCGGTCCACCACCTGCGTGAGGTGGCAGACCGGGCCAGGTGACCGGTTCGGCTCGGGCCTCAGTGCTCGAGGCACGCGAGGCGTCATCAGCCGGAAGCTCACCGATGCACCCGACGATCCGGCACCCCCGCGCTTCGCCCGGCGGGCTTGCCGGCGCTGGGTCCCGTTCCCGCGCTCCTCCACTCAAGTTCGCCGGGAAACGGCCCGATTCTCTCGGCACGACTCTCCTGGGACCCTCCTGATGCGCCGACTGAGCCTGGTCTTGAGATTCGGCTTGCTGAGCCTGGCGGTCATTCTTCTCCTCGGTGTGGTGCTGTCGCGATCCTCCGGTTCGGCGACCGAACAGGGCAGCCTCAGGAGCGCGCGAGACACTGCGGTCCTGGTCTCGCGCCTCGGCATC
>JADGON010000215.1 GCA_017882945.1 Acidimicrobiia bacterium
AGGTCGAGATCCGCGACGCGGGTCCCGAGCCGGGCGGGATGATGCGCTACGGGATCCCCGCCTACCGCCTCCCGCGCGACGTGATGGGGGCCGAGGTCGATCGGATCGCCGCCCTGGGGGTTCGCTTCGTCCAGGATCACCGGGTTGAGAACCTCGACGAGGAGCGTCGCGAGGGCGCGTTCGACGCGGTGTTCGTGGCCGTCGGCGCGCACCTGTCCAAGCGGGTCGAGATCCCCGCCGCCGACGCCGGGCACGTCCTCGATGCCGTGTCGTTCCTGCGCGGCGTCGCCGCGGGCGAGCGGCCGGTGATCGGACGCCGCGTGGCGGTCTATGGCGGCGGCAATACCGCGATGGACGCCGCGCGCGTCGCGAGGCGGATGGGCGCCGAGGACGCGCTGATCGTCTACCGGCGCACGCGCGAGCAGATGCCCGCCCACGAGGAGGAGGCGACAGACGCCGAGCGCGAGGGAATCCGGATCAACTGGCTGCGCACGATCAAGGCGATGGAGGGTTCTGACCTCCAGGTCGAGGCGATGGAGCTCGACGAGACCGGCTATCCGCGCCCGACGGGGCACTTCGAGACTCTGGCCGCCGACACCGTGATCTTGGCTCTGGGTCAGGAGAGCGACACCGCGTTCCTGCACGCCGTGCCGGGAGTGGAGTTCGAGCGCGACGGGACGGTGCGCGTGTCGAGCTCGCTGATGACCGGCAGCCCGGGCGTCTTCGCCGGCGGCGACATGGTCCCGTCGGAGCGCACCGTGACGGTCGGCGTCGGGCACGGCAAGCGAGCCGCGCGAGAGATCGACTCGTGGCTGCGCGACGCCGACTACGCGCCCGGGCCCAAGCATCCGACAGCCGAGTTCGAGCTCCTGAACCTGTGGTACTTCGGCGATCACGCTCGTCGTCAGCAGCCTGAGCTCTCGTCGGAGGCGCGACTCGGCGGCTTCGACGAGATCGTCGGAGGGCTCACGCCCGACGAGGCCGTGTTCGAGGCGCGCCGCTGCCTGTCGTGCGGGAATTGCATCGAGTGCGATGGCTGCCTGGGCGCGTGCCCGGAGGACGCGGTGATCAAACTCGGCCCCGGGCTGCGCTACCGCTTTGACTATGACCGCTGCACCGGGTGCCGGGCGTGCTTCGAACAGTGCCCGGTGCACTCGATCGAGATGGTGGCCGAGGGCGCGCCAGATCCGAGCTATGCGTTCGTGGCCCCGCCCGATCCAAGCGTGGAGGTTCGATGATGCGACACACCCTCGACGGCAACGAAGCGGCGGTGGCAGTGGCGCACCGGTGCAGCGAGGTGTGCTGCATCTTCCCGATCACCCCCTCCTCCCCGATGGCCGAGCTCGCCGACGAATGGTCGAGCAAGGGGCGGACCAACCTGTGGGGCACGGTGCCCGAGGTGGTCGAGATGCAGAGCGAGGCCGGGGCGGCCGGGGCCCTGCACGGGGCGCTTCAGGGCGGAGCCCTCGGGACGACGTTCACGGCGTCACAGGGCCTGCTGTTGATGATCCCGAACATGTACAAGTGGGCGGGCGAGCTGACCTCGGTGGTGATCCACGTCGCTGCCCGGTCGCTGGCAGCCCAGGCGCTGTCGATCTTCGGCGACCACGCCGACGTGATGGCGGTTCGGCAGACGGGGTTCGCACTGCTGTGCGCCGCGTCGGTGCAGGAGGCGCATGACTTCGCGCTGGTGGCCCATACCGCGACGCTCGAGACGCGCGTCCCGTTCCTGCACTTCTTCGACGGCTTCCGCACCTCGCACGAACTCCAGACCATCGAGATGCTCGATGACGAGGACGTGCGCGCGCTGATCTCCGACGACCTGGTCTGGGCACATCGGGAGCGAGGGCTCTCCCCGGAGCGTCCGTTCATCCGCGGCACCGCCCAGAACCCCGATATCTACTTCCAGGCGCGCGAAACCGTCAACCCGTTCTACGCGCGGGTTCCCGAGGTCGTGCAGGACGCGATGAATCGCCTCGCCGAGCGAACCGGCCGCGGGTACGAACTGGTGGAGTACTCGGGTCACCCCGAGGCGGAGCGGGTGATCGTGGTGATGGGGTCCGGTGGCCAGACGGCCCGAGAGACCGTCGACTTCCTCCAGGCCAGTGGCGAGCGCGTCGGCGTGGCGCAGATCAGGCTGTACCGGCCGTTCCCGGCGAGCGAGCTGGTCCGCGCACTGCCGCAGAGCGTGCGGCGGGTCGCCGTCCTCGACCGCACCAAGGAGCCCGGCTCGTTCGGCGAGCCGCTGTTTCTCGACGTGCTCGCGGCCCTAAACGAGGCCCACGGGGCCGGCGAGCGCGACGCCATGCCGCTCGTGATCGGCGGTCGCTACGGCCTCTCCTCCAAGGAATTCACGCCGGGAATGGTGGCCGGGGTGTTCGAAGAACTCGCTCGCGAGCGGCCCAAGCGGCGATTCACTATCGGGATCAACGACGACATCTCCCACACGAGCCTTCCCTACGATCCGTCACTCGACATCGAGCCCGACGACACCGTTCGCGCGGTCTTCTTCGGGCTCGGCTCCGACGGCACGGTCGGCGCGAACAAGAACACGATCAAGATCCTCGGCGACGCCGCCAACCTGCACGCTCAGGGCTACTTCGTCTACGACTCCAAGAAGTCCGGCTCGCAGACCGTCTCGCATCTGCGCTTCGGACCGCGCACGATCCGAGCGCCGTATCTGGTCTCCGCCGCCAGCTTCGTCGGCTGTCATCAATTCGGGCTGATCGAGCGCGACGAGGTCCTCGACCGCGCCGCCCACGACGCGACGTTGCTGCTCAACTGCCCCCGCGAGCCCGATCAGGTCTGGGACGCGCTCTCGCGGCCGGTGCAGCAGAAGATCATCGACAAACAGATCACGCTCTACGCGATCGACGCTCGGAAGATCGCG
>JADGON010000034.1 GCA_017882945.1 Acidimicrobiia bacterium
CGGGCCGGGACGAGTGGAGAGTGGTCACGAAAGCGGCGCCGACCGCCGAGCAGTGGGCCGACGCCGAGCTGGCCTGGCGGATCTGCGGCCATGTGAAGTCGAACTCGATCGTGCTGGTCAAGGACGGTCAGGCCGTCGGCATCGGCGCCGGGCAGCAGAACCGGGTCGAGGCCGGGGAGATCGCGGCGAAGAAGGCAGCGGGGCGCGCGGTCGGCGGCGCGTCCGCGTCGGACGCGTTCTACCCGTTCCCCGACGGCATCGAGGCCGCAGCTTCGGCGGGTGTGGCGGTCGTGGTGCAGCCCGGCGGGTCGGTCAGCGACGACAAGATCATCGCCCGCGCGGACGAGCTCGGCCTCGCGATGGTGTTCACCGGCGAACGGCACTTCCTGCACTGATGGGCGCCGTGATGATGCCGGGCAAGCCCGTCGCCGACGCGGTGTTCGCCGATCTCGTGCCGCGCATCCAGAAGCTACGCGACGACGGCCACCCGCTCGGCCTCGCCACGATCCTGGTCGGGACCGACTCGGCGAGCGAGGGCTACATCCGCATCAAGCAGAAGAAGGCGATCGAGCTCGGTTGCGTGTCGCCCCACGTCCACCTGCACGACGACGCGACCCAGACGGATCTGCTCAAAGCGATCCACTCCTTCAATCGCGACCCCGAGATCGACGGGTACCTCGTGCAGCACCCCACCCCGCCGCAGATCGACTACGAAGCCGCGCTGCTCGCGATCGACCCGGACAAGGACGTCGACGGCCTGCACCCGGTCAACATGGGCCGGCTCGCGCTCTCGATGCCGGGCCCGGTGTCGTGCACGCCCGCGGGGATCGAAGCGCTGCTCGCCTACTACGAGATCCCCGTCGCCGGTCGCGAGGTGTGCATCCTCGGGCGCGGCACCACCCTGGGCCGGCCGCTCGCGATGCTGCTCTCGCAGAAGCGGCCGACCGCGAACGCGGCCGTCACCGTCGTGCACACCGGGGTTCCCGATTGGCCGCGCTACACGAAGCGCGCCGAGATCGTCGTGGCCGCGGCCGGCGTCCCCGGCATCCTGCAGCCCGAGCACATCACGCCGGGCTGCGTCGTGGTCGGCGGCGGGGTCCGGTACGAGGGCCGCACGTTGCTCCCGGACGTCGACGAGTCCTGCGAGGAAGTCGCCGGCTACATCACGCCGCGCGTCGGTGGCGTCGGCCCGACCACGATCGCGATGCTGTTCCGCAACGCGGTCGAAGCCGCGGAGCGCAACCGCGCCAAGACCTTCGGAGGTGCCGAGTGATGACGGTCTGCCCGCTCTGCGGCGCGGAGCATGCGCTTGCGATCCGGTGCCCGGAGTGCAACGTGGATCCGGGTTTCGGCCCGGACCGGCCCAGCCCGTTCACCAGCGGAACCCTCTGGGTCATGATGGGTGGCATCGCGGCGGTGTTCATCGTCACGCTCGTGCTCGTGGCGTTCACCAACTGAGTTGCCCGCACGCCGTTCACGAATCAGTCCGCACCAACGCACCCGACCTCAGCACAGACAGCCAAAGGATGATTGAGTAGATGCCCGAGAAGATCACGCTGACCGACGGAGTCCTCCACGTCCCCGACGAGCCGATCATCCCCTACATCGAGGGTGACGGGACCGGCGTCGACATCTGGCCGGCCGCGCGGCTCGTCATGGACGCCGCGGCGAAGAAGCACGGCAAGTCGATCGCGTGGAAGGAGGTCCTCGCGGGCGAGAAGGCGTTCAACCAGACCGGCAGCTGGCTGCCCGACGAGACCACCGACGTGTTCCGCGAGTACCTGATCGGGATCAAGGGCCCGCTCACCACGCCGATCGGCGGCGGGATCCGCAGCCTCAACGTGGCGTTGCGCCAGATCCTCGACCTGTACGTGTGCCTCCGGCCGGTGCGCTGGTTCACCGGCGTGCCGAGCCCGGTGAAGCACCCCGAGAAGGTCGACATGGTGATCTTCCGCGAGAACACCGAGGACATCTACGCCGGTCTCGAAGTCGAAGAGGGCACCCCGGAGGCGGCGCGGCTCATCGCGATGCTGAAGGAGGAGCTCGGCTGGAATATCCGGCCGGACAGTGGCGTCGGCATCAAGCCCATCTCCGAGACCGGTTCCAAGCGGCTCGTCCGCGCGTCGATCGAGTACGCGATCCGGCGCGGGCGCAAGAGCGTGACGATCGTGCACAAGGGCAACATCCAGAAGTTCACCGAAGGCGCGTTCATGAAGTGGGGCTACGAGGTGGTGCGCGAGGAGTTCGCCGATGTGGCCGTCGGTTGGGACGACTGCAACGGCAAGCCCGGCGACAAGATCCTCGTGAAGGACGCGATCGCCGACATCACGTTGCAGCAGGTGCTGACCCGACCCGACGAGTTCGACGTCATCGCGACCACGAACCTCAACGGCGACTACCTCTCCGACGCGCTCGCCGCGCAGGTCGGTGGGATCGGGATCGCGCCGGGCGGCAACATCAACTACGTCACCGGGCACGGCATCTTCGAGGCCACCCACGGCACCGCGCCGAAGTACGCGGGCCAGGACAAGGTCAACCCGGGTTCGCTGCTCCTGTCCGGGGTGCTGATGTTCGAGCACCTGGGGTGGCAGGAGGCGGCCGACGACATCGTCCGGGCGCTCGAGGCGACCATCGGCGACAAGATCGTGACCTACGACTTCGCCCGCCTCATGGACGGCGCCACCGAGGTCAAGTGCTCGGAGTTCGCCCAGGCCATCGCCGACCGGCTGTAGGCGAGTCCGGAGAGCCAGGGAATCGGAGAGCCAGGGAGCCGGCAAGTCGGGCAGTCGGGGAGTCGGGAAGCAGGCAAGTCAGGAGGGCGGGACAGCAGGACAGCAGGGGGAATTCGCCCCGGTGGCCCGTCATCCGGCACCATCATCGGCGTCGAAACAGAGGCAGTCCCGTGATCCTCGCCGAGCTCAACATCCGCCACACCCGCCGGCACATGCCGACCCGGCGCGTGGCGTTGGATGCGAGCTACCTGCCGATGAACGGCTCCGCGTTCGGCGCCGCGCTGCTCGCGGCCGTCGTCGCCGAGAACATCGAAGGTCTCGACGACGAGCAACAGGAGCTCCTGCCCAAGTTCCTCAAGGCCGCGGCCGACGGTCTCTCGGTCCCGCGCATCGGCCTGCGCTACCGGCTCCAGACCGACGTGCACGGCCTCGACCTGTCCCGGCATCGCCTGCTCGAGGACTCGGGGGTGCTCGTGGTGGAGCTCGACGCGCACGCCGCGCTCGCCCCGCAGGTGATCGGCTCGATCATGGCTGCGGCCGCGATGGGCCCGACGACCCGGCGCAAGGCCTTGCGCGCGGTCGAGGCCGCGATCGCGCAGCCCGGCGTGATCCCCGAGCCGTTCGTGGTGCGCCGGATGCTGCACGGTGTTCCGAGCGAGCGGCCACCCCTCGCCGCGTCGGGTCCGGTCGGACCGATCAACGGCGTGACGCTGCCCGACGCGGCCAAGTGGGTCGGGATCCCCTCCGAGCGCCGCTGGGCGATGGAGGTCCTCGGTCTGGGCGCGGAGATGAAGGTCGACCGTGTCGATGTGCAGAAGCGGTTCCGCCGGCTCCTCCGGACCGCGCACCCCGATCACGGCGGCGAGTCGGACGGCGCGGCCGAGCGCATCGCCGAGCTCACCGAAGCCCGCGAGCTCCTGCTCGCGAACCTGGCGAAGGCCGCGTCCGCCTCGCCACTGATCGATGACGAGGCGGACGAGCCCGTGC
>JADGON010000216.1 GCA_017882945.1 Acidimicrobiia bacterium
CGATCGTTCCCGATCAGCACGAGCGCGGTGTGCCGGGTCCGGTCCGCGTCGACGGCGGGATCGCGATCCGTGAAGCCGACGAAGCGGCGAATCGCCTCGATGTCGTCGCGGCGTCCGGTGAGCCAGGTCCAGCCGGGCCGTCCTCCGTGCGCCGCCTTGTAGGCGCGCATCGCCTCGGGCGTGTCGTTCTCGGGATCGAGCGAGAGCGTGAGGAGGGTGACGTCGCGCCCGAACCGCTCGCCGAGGAGGCGCTGCACCGCGACGAGCTGGGCCGTGCTGCGAGGGCAAGAGCCCTGGCAGCGCGTGTACGCGAAGCTCACCATCACGACGCGCCCTTGCACGAGGTCATCGTAGAAGCGCACCGCCTTCCCGTCCTGCGTGACGAGCGAGGGGTTCGGGAAGCGCCGGATGGAGCCTGCGACCAGCGCCGGCGAGGTTTCGGTCGCGCTCGTCAGGCGTCCCCCGTGCGCGCACGCGCCGGCCGAGGCGAGCGCGAGCGCAGCGAGGCCGGTGAGGCAAGATCGCCTCACGGCGCCACCGTGTCCCACCGGATCATCATCCGGTCGTCCTCGTGCTCGACGTTGTGGCAGTGGGCGACGAAGCGACCAGCGTGGTCGCGGAAGCGGATGAACACCTCCGCCTCGTCGCCTGGCCCGAGGAGCGTCGTGTCCTTCTTGAAGGAGTTGTAGACAGGGGGCGGCCGCCCGTTGAACCGCTGCACCAGGTGGTTCTCGAGGTGGATGTGGATGGGGTGCCACCAGCCGCCGCCCCCGTTCTTCAGGATCCAGCGCTCGGCCGTGCCGAGCTTCACCTGCGCGTCCGCCCGGTCCTCGTCGTAGAACTGGCCGTTCACCTGCCACGCCCCCTGGCTGCGGTTGAACTCGAAGGTCCGCGTCGCCACGATCTCCCCGGGCGAGATGGGCGTGATCGGCCGGAGCGGCTCGGTCCTCGAGATGCTCAGATCTCCCGCCGGCTGACCGCCGGCCACCACGAACTTCACGAGCGGCGTGCCGGGCACGCGCACGTCGGGGGCGTTCAGGTCGCCGCCGGGCCCGCGCCCGCTGTCCTGGACGAGGATGTTCTCGAGGTAGACGACGTCTCCTGGCTGCTGCGCGCCGAAGTCCACGATGACGTCCGCCACCTCCGCCATGCCGAGGAGGATGCGGTCGCGCTCGACGGGGTGAGGGAAGAGCCACCTGTCCGCGCCGATCTGCAGGAATCGCGCGCCGCTCGAGAGGCGCAGCATGTAGATGCGCGCGTTCGAGCCATTGAGGATCCGGAGGCGGTACTTGCGCCGCTGCACGACGTGGAAGGGCTGCGCCTTCCCGTTCACCACGAACACGTCGCCCAGGAAGCCGTCGTGCTCGAAGGGGCTGTAGAAGAGCGACCCGTCGGCGTTGAACAGCCGATCCTGCAGGACGAGCGGCAGGTCGAAGGCGCTGCCGACCTCGGGCAGCTTGCCGGCGGCGATGAGCCCGCTCTCGAGCTCGTCGACCACCGGGTAGACGCCGGCGAGCCCGCGGTAGACGTTGGGCCCGGTGATGTCGGTGGCGTGGTCGTGGTACCAGAGGAACGAGGGGTTGTCGTTCGGGTCGGGCCTGCCGTCGGGTCCAGTCGACGGCTGGTTCGGATAGCAGTAGTCCTTGGACTGGCCGGGGAAGATCAGCTGGTCCCGCATCGGGAGCCCGTCCGAGTCGCTCGGGTTGTGGCCGCCGTGCTGGTGAATGGACGTCTCGACGTCGAGCTCGTTCGCGAAGCGGATGACGTCCGGCGTTCCCATCCGGCTCACGATGACGGGCCCCGGGTAGAGACCGTCGTAGCCCCAGATCTCGGTCTTCACGCCCGGGATGATCTCGGCCTGCGCGCGCTTCATCGTGATCGCGTAGAAGCTCGGCTTGGCCGTCACCGGGAACGTGCAGCCCGTTGCGAAGGCGGGCTGGGACTTCAGGACCGTGAGCTGGCCGTTCGCGATCGTCGGGAGCTCCCGCGTGAAGGGCTGGAAGCGGATCGGAGTCGAGGGCAGGCCGCTCGCCCAGGCGCCCCGGGGCAGGAGCGCGCTTCCGACCAGGGCCGCTCCGGCGCCCAGGCCGAGCTCGAGCACCCTGCGCCGGCTGAGCTGATGCGACCCGAGACCGGAGATACGGTTGCCACTCATGCCACCTCCAGTGGTGCGCAGACCCGACCTCGGACAACACACGACCTGAGCGAGGGACACCTGGCCGAGGTGGTGGGATCCCCACCGTTCCGGGTCCTACCCGATCGGTTCGGGAAATCTTCCGAGGTGCGCCAATCCGGCCTGGGTCGCAGGTCGCGCTCGCCTGTCAGATCCCCGCGCGACACTCCTCCGCGAGCGAAGGAGCGGGCCCCCCATGAGCCATTTCGGTTGCGTCGTCTGTGGTGAGCCGGTCTCGGGAACGGGAGAGACCTGCGGCGAGGACTGCGAGCTGGTGCAGGATGCCGCGCTCTGCCCCGAGTGCAACCAAAGCACCGAGCCGTTCGCCTTTCTCAGTGGCCGGCCGCGCCACCACGAGGAGCACCGGCCGGGGTGTTCTCGCTCGGAGAGCTCGCTGGTTCACTGAGCCGATGCTCGTAGTGCGCGAGGCACGGTCGCGACGCTACCGCTCGCCCCTGTGTGGCCATGTGCGTGAACCTCGCCCCGCGCGGGGCGGTGTTCACCTGTGCCATGCTCGAAGGCCTGGAAGGGGACGAGCACATGATCGGTGCACTGATAGTCCTGGTGTCGATGGTCGCCCTGGGTGTGGCGGTGGCCGCGCTCTACAACGGGCTCGTGATGCGGCGGAATGCCTATCGCAACGGCTTCAGCCAGATCGACGTCCAGCTTCGGCG